>CAMYZH010000004.1 GCA_947303785.1 uncultured Clostridium sp. | reverse complement strand
TGCTTATCTTTTTAATTTCTAAATTTATTTGAAAATTTAATTATTTCATTTTTTATAAATCTTGAAAATTAGCTGTTCCTCCCGACTCTACCGTTTTTTATATAACTAATTCATATAAATATTAAAATTGCACGCTTTAATTAAGAGCGTGCATCTAAAAATTTACAAATTATATTTCAAAATTACTTACAAATTCATTTAATTCATCTTGTAGGTTATTATATTCTTTTTCGCTTCCAAGGAAGATTATTCTATAAACTTTTCCATTTATTACAGTAAAAGTATCTTGTTTGATATAGTTTTCTTCTCCATCAGTTGTAGTTGAAACTATTGTATATCCTTTTTGATTTTTTAAAGCTACTTCTGAACTTGATTTTTCTTCAAAATATTCTGATACAGATTGAGTATTTTCTCTTCTTATTTTTAAAGCCAAATCTTCTACAGTAGTATTTTCATCTGTAACTTTTACATAGATAGATGAAGTATATTCAGAATTTGTAGTAGATGGTATTTCTAATTCTAAAGTTCCAAGGTATATACTATTTGGTCCAACTCTACTTGTATAAACTTTAGGAATTAAGTTCCAATTATCATTATATTTTATTGTATAAGTATCTGCTTTAAATTCTTTTAAATTGGTAACTTTTTCACCTTTTTCTGTAGTTTTGCTTAGATCTACTGGGATTTCTAGCACTTTATTAAATTTTTCATCACCGTATACCTGCATATATACTTCTATATAGATTTTTGAATTTCTATCAATATTGCCTAACACTAATCTATCATTATATACTCTGTGGTCATATGCTCTATCTTCTTCATTAAAAGTTGCAATTTCATTTTTTTGATCATCTAAAATTTTATAATATTTTTCAAAAGAATCTCCGTTATAATTTGTTTTATCTGTTTTAATTTTTAAAATATTACTATAAGAACCTGTAATAAATTCTGGTACAGATATTTCAATATTATTGTTTGTTTTATATGTTTTTAAATCTGTGAATTCAAATCTTTTTGCATCAGATAAATTTTTAACAGAAATTGTTTCTTCAAAATCCCATCCATTTGTATAAACTTTTCCGTATTCGATATAAGCAGAATCTATATCTTCAACTTCATTATATTCTTTGATTTCAATAATATTTAATTCTATTTTGACATTTTCTTTATTTTTGATATCAATTTCACTTACATCAAATACTTGATAATAAATAAATTCTGAATCAGTTAATCTATCTATTGTAGTATTTATTGGATTTATTTGCAAATCATTTATTTTATATTGTCCATTAATTTCTATCCATGAGCCTTGTATGTTTTGAACATCGATTTTTGCTCCTACTATTAATAAAGTATCGTCTATCGCTCCATCTAATAATTTTACTGTTATATTTTCTTTAGTTACTTCATTGTTAAACTCTGTTGCATTTTCCTTATATTTACTATTTATTCCTAAGTTATTCAATAAGGGAGATAATATATTTTCTACTCCATTTATATGAGCAAAAGTGCAACCACCTATACCTAAAACTACTACAGCGCAAGCTGCTACTGATACATTTCTAAAAAATGTTACTACATTTGATTTTTGTTTATTATTTTCTTTCATATTAACCTCGCTTTCAAAATTTGAAAAGAGTTGATTTATATTATCTGGAATTTTAGTATCTTCTTGTATTTGTTTTCTAAATTCTTTATCAAAATCTTTCATATTAAATCTCCTCCTTTTCTAATTTTTCTTTTAAAATATCACGAGCTTTTGAAAGTCTGGATTTTACTGTTCCTTCGGGTATATCTAATATATTAGATATTTCCTTTAATGAGTAATCATCATAATAAAACAAAATAACAACTAATTTTTGTTCCTCACTTAAATATTCATTCATTGCTTGTTTTATTCCATATTTATCTACATCATATTCATCAAATGCTGATATTTCAATATCGTTTTCTATTGTTTCGTCTAAAGTAATAACATTATTTTTCTTTTTTCTTAAAAAATCATAACATTTATTTATTACTATTCTTGTTCCCCAAGTTGAGAATAAGCTTTTATCTCTTAAAGTATCATAGTTTTGATACATACTAAGTAATGCATCTTGAAGAGCATCATAAATATCGTCATCATTTTTTAAAATTATTTTAGCTGTTTTATAAAATTTTAATTTATTTTCTTCTAAAAGCTCTGTGAAACTTTTACTTTTAGAGTGGAATGATAAAATGGCCATTTTATAACTTCCTTTCTTGTTTCTTGTCTGTTAGACGCAACAACTTTTAATAAAGTTCATTTAGTCTTTTAAAATCTTATTTGCCCATTGCCTAAAAATTACTCCATTTTTAGATTTTACACAATATCCAACAAAAATAATAACATCTAAATTATATAGGTTAGATGTTATTTTTCAGTAAAACCAACGTCAATAAGAGCTCCATACATATCTCTCAATTCATTTAATTCTTCTAAACTTAATTTTACAATCTTTCACCATACTTTCTAAACTTTTAATTTATTTTTAAAATCATACTTTGCATATTCACAGTTGTGAAGTCCCATTTTTAATATATCTCCACTTTCTGGAATTCCATTAAAATAACAGTTTACAGCAATACTTATCCCGCCATGGGCTACTAATAAAACATTTTTTTCTTGCTGATTAACATGCAATCTATCTAAAAATTCATAAACTCTTTTGAAAAAATCTTTAATTTTTTCAGCGCTTTGGTAATCATTATTGTTATAATAATCCCAAAATGCATGAAGATCAAAATTAGTAAGTTCAATTCCTTCAAATTCGCCATAATTGATTTCAGATATACTATTATCATATTTAATTGGTAAATTTCTATCTCTATTTATTATTTCCGCTGTTTGTCTTGCTCTTATTAAAGGTGAACATATTATTAAATCAATTGGCTCTTTTGCTAATTTTTTAGCCACTTCTTCAGCTTGTTCAATTCCTGTTCTATTTAATTCAATGTCAGATTTTCCTTGAACTTTACGATTTAAGTTCCAATCGGTTTGTCCATGTCTTGTTATTAATAAACTCATAAATCCCCCTTTGTCTAATTAATATTTTCTTTAGTTTGAGCAAAATCAATAAATGATTTAAAAATTTTAATCATATTTTCGTCCTTTTCAAATAAATCCTCAGGATGCCATTGAACACCTAATGCAAACTTATTATCTGGAAATTCAATTGCTTCAATAATTCCATCTTCACACTCTGCTATAATTTTAGCATTGTTTAAGCTAACAATGCTGTATTTATGTCTACTATTAACTTTAATTCTATCTTTTCCAATTATCCTATATAAAAGACTTTCTTTATTAATATTAATATCATGAGCATATTCTATATCATATTGTTTATGATTTATTTTAGTATTAATCAAAGCAACATTCTTCATTCTACTTGTATTACAGTCAACTGCAGCTAAAACTTGTGCTCCTAGACATGTTCCTAAAATAGGAATATCATTGTCTAAGCAATATTTAGCTACAAATTCATCATAATAATAAGAATAATATCCACCTTGTAATATAATTCCATCACACAAATTAATTACTCTTATTAAATCATTTTGTTCCTCTTTTGTTAATGGATTATTAGTTTTCCCATTGTCTTTTTTTTCATATTCATCATTTTGAGTAGGTAAAATAGCAATAGGTATCCCTCCGCTTTCAATAACAGCTCTTCTATGATTGTCATTTACAAATATGTTATATTTATTATATTTAACTTTATTTGTTCTTCCTACAATTCCTATAATTGGTTTCATATAATCAACTCCTAATTATTTACAATAAATAATACAACACTTTTATATAAAATTGTTTGATATATCAGCTTTTCATATGAATGTTTTTTATTTATCTTACTTTAGTCATATATGAATTATATAAATGAGCTGCTGAATCAATAATTGAAAAATACAGTTGCTTAAAAGCATCGTTTTTCGAAAGCTTTAGAAATTGTAATCTTTTAATTTCTTTTATCAAATCTCTACATTTATCATATTGTTTTACTGGATTTCTTTTTCCCTTCTTTAATTCCTTTGCATAACTCTTTAAAAGAATAAAATTACTACTATTAAGAGTATACTTAATGCTTTCCTCTTCTTGCTGTACAAAAAATTTTAGTAATTCTTCAGCAAAAATTTCGGCGTCAGTCTGAAGTGTAGCAAATGTACACCAATCAGGATAATCTTTAATTTTACTATCAGGAAAGTTTTTATTTATAAAATAATTACAGCATGTATTTTTTAATTGACTATATGAAGAGAAACCTATCCTTTTTAAAACATCATCTATTTGGCTACAAAAATCACATAGCAATTGATAATCACATTTTGTAATATAATTAAAAATATTTTTATTTTTTTCTTTATCATATACTGAGGTAATAGAAACCCAATATATATAATTATTATCAGCACATCCAATAATAACAACATTACCAGTTGGTGTAAAAAAGAATTTAATCTCTCTATAATTTATATCTATTTCATAATTTATTTTGTTTACTACATCTTTTTCGGTAATCATGTTTAATTTTAACAACTCATTTTCTTTTGTCATTATAATAATCTCCTTTTTATATATGACTATATTTCTTTTTTTAGTAGTATCTCATTATTTTTTAAATCACAATTTTTAATAACATCAACGAAATACCAATTGTTTTTTACTAAATAATTTAACATTTCTCTTTTATTATTATCAGTTTTTATTGAAATTTCCTTGTAATTATTTTTTTTGGCATAATCTTCATATATTTTCATCATTTTAGAAAGAATTCCCTTTTGTCTAAAACTTGGTTCTACTGCAGCAACCCAGCAATAGAAACTTTTATTATCTTCGTATGCAATAAGATAAGCAACATTATCTTCATTTGCATATGCAGATAAAATTAAGTTATCTCTATTATTAATTCTTTTTTTACAATATTCTATCGTTCCATATTCATGTCTATCAAACTCTGGGATTTTATTGAAAATCTTTAATGATTCCTTTAATGTTGTTTCTTTAACTAATATATCCATGCTAAATAACTCCCTAAATTATTAATAAAATTATTATAACAAAATTATATTAACAATATCTATTCTTCTCAACTTCAATTGAATTCTAAAAAATTTTATCTTCAGTCTCTTGCATTGCTTTTAAGGTTTCTTCTAGTAATGTATCTAAATCCCAATTTAATTGTTCAGCTCCTTGCGCAATAATTTCTCTTGAACAACCTGCTGCAAATTTTTTATCCTTATATTTTTTCTTTAAACTCTTTAATTCCATATCTTTTGTACTTTGCGAAGGCCTCATTTTAGCAGCTGCCCATATTAAACCTGTAAGCTCATCTGTTGCAAACAATATTTTTTCCATCTGATGCTCTGGTTTTATATCTGAACAAATACCATATCCATGACTACATACTGCATGAATTAATTTATCGTCACAATTTATTTCTTTAAGTAACTCCGGAGCTTTTTTACAATGCTCGTTTGGATACATTTCATAATCAATATCATGTAATAAACCTGCTATGCCCCAAAATTCCTCATCTTCTCCATTCTTTTTTGCGAAATATCTCATTACTTGTTCTACAGTATAAGCATGTCTAATATGGAATTCTTCTTTATTATATTTTTTTAATAAATTAACCGCTTCTTCCCTATTCATATTTACAAATAATCCTTTCCATTAGTATTAATAGTTCTCCATTATAATTTCAAATTCCGAGTTTACCTATAAATATTTAAGCAATTCATCAAATTTAACATATCCAGTTTCTGCATTTAAATGGCCTCCACCTTTTATTAATTCACGTCTATCAGAAACTAAATCTGCAAATTCTTTTTCTTTTTCATATGGTACATACGGATCATTATCTGTATATAAACAAACAATATCATCACAGTATTCGTGAATTCTTTCAATATGATCTGTATTCATATCAGAATTTTTACACCTTTAGGTTTTCCAGTAATTCCAAATGTAAAAATAATATAATATATGTCATTTTATCTTAAACAATCAATTATAGCAATTATTAATCTATTTAATTAATCACTTTCTATTATATTTTTAAAGCAAAAAAAGCCTACATTGGCTCTTTTGGCAAATATTTACTCTTCTACTATTTCCTCAAATCTGTATTTTTGAGTAGCATTTGGATATTTTTCGTGGTCTACTTCTGATAAAAACATTTCTAATGGTCTTGCATATATTCCATCTTTATGATTTGTATTACCGTTGTTATCTAAACACTTATAAACTACAAATTTTTCTCCTGTCTCACTGTGTGCTGCTACTGTAATTACAAATGAACGAGCTCCTTTAAAATGTCTCCACATAGTAAATGGTTTTACAATTCTTTCTTCCATTTTTTATTTCTCCTTTTATATAAATACTGTTTAATAATAATTGATTTTAGTATAATAAAAATAGTAAATAATTACAAGCTTTTTTCATTTTTAAAATTCTTATAATATCACCAATTCAAATCTATTTTTGTGATATTGTTAAATATAATATCATGTAAATATCTAACCAAATTTGCAACTTCTCTATCAAAAATCTGTTTTGAAATCTCTAATTCAAAAACATTGCTTCTTAAATTTGGAAGTCTGTCTAATACTTTATTAAATCTACAGTCATTTTCAATACAATTTTTCCATCTGGCTAAACTTACATAATCAATTTTATCTGCATCACGAATAATTATTCCTTCAATAGTTTCAGGATGTTTGCAACTTGCATGTTTGTATATTGCTAAATAACACTTTTCAATAAATTCTGTACCATATCCTTCATTTGTTAATTCTTGTTTTAGCATTTCAGCACTTAATGTAGCATGTCCTTTTTCTCCATTAATTCTCCCTACATCATGCCAATATGCAGCCAATATGCATGCTTCAGCATCAGCACTTGTTTCGGTCTGTAATATTTCTTTTGTAAAATTTACAATCGACTTCATATGAACTACCGAATATTTAGGATCTGGAATACTATCCATGATTTGGGTTGCTTTTTGGATTAAGTTACTATATTTATTTTCAATTTCATCAAAATCTATCATATTTAAATCTATAACTCCTATCTTCATTATTCAAAAAATATTTTATCAATATATGCCATTCAAACACATTATATAATATTTTTAATTATACTAAATATTATTACTCATTACAACATTCCTTCATATTGATTATAATAATACTGAATAATAGTTTTTTAGTTGCGTTAACTCCTATAATTGTAAACTCAGTTAAATATTGCTTTTAATAATAGTTTGCCAAAAGAACTATTATTTTCTTTTATCTATATTCTTCAATATTTTTATCTATATGAAAAACAGGTCCAAAATTATTGCTGGACCTGTTTTTAACGCAATTTTTGACTTTAAAGTAAGCCAAAGTCAAGATATGGAACTTCTACAATTATTGAATAGAAGCCAACAAATTCTTCAGCTATGAATTCAACCGCTATAGAATTTATTCCAAACCATCTATTTTTTAGCTGTTGTTTATCTCTCCACTTTTCAAATCGAGTTACTATAACCCGATGAGGGAAGGAAAGATAATTCCCCTCTTTCCATTTTTCTCTTAATGCCTTTTGGGCAATAGAAAAAAATGGTGTACTATACTGAATTTGTTATTTTATCATATTTTACATAATATAGCAACTTTAGGATTATTTAATTAGTATTCCCTAACAGAAATAATGAAATCTTCATTAATATGATCTTTTATCAAATCATATAGATTTTCTAAATCAGAATTTTTATCATTATTTGAAACCATACTATCTAATTCTTCATCTGAAATAATTTCACTTTCTACTATTATTTCATCATCTTCACCATCATTATTAAATTCTTGAGCTAAATCATAAACATATACATTATATTTTTTCTTAAGCTCTGAATTAACTAGTTCATAAGAATATTCAATAGCATATATACCATCTGTAGTTTTAGAAGTTATATCCTCTTTTATAGTAGAAGTTTCTTCTTTTAGAATCATATCATATTCTATATCATCTATAGATTCATAAAAAACTTCTATATCATAATCATTTTCTATATGATCATCTAAAAACTCTTTTACAGAAGCACTATCGGCTTTTGATAAATTGCTCGTAATACTTGATAACTTTTTATCAGAAATGTTTCTAACCTCTATTTCAACTGAATCTTTTGAACCCTTTTCTTCATGAACTTCCCAAACATCAGAATAATAAATAGTATACATCTCATTTTTATCAGAGTTTACCAGTATTGCTTTTTCTGTGCTTGCATAGCCACCAAGAATATTACTATTTTCTTGAGCCCAATCATCCACTATAAAATCATATTCTAAGTCTCCTAAATTATTATTTTGTACTTCCACTTTATTTGTTGTATTTTCACTTTTTTTATCTTCTTCAACTTTTTTATTATTACTTGTCTTGTAAACTAAAATACCTAGTAAACAGATTACAACCAATGCAAGTATTAATAAAACTTTTGATATACCTATTTTAAAACTATTTTTTTCCATTATTCTTATTCCCCTACTTAATTTTATTATATTCTTCTAAAATAACATTAAATATATGGCTATCTCTTTGTGCACCAGTATATTTTACTATAGCTTCTTCGACACCGTTATTTAAAATATAATTTTGTAATTCTTCTGCTTGCAAATCACCTTCTGATTTAAATTTAAGTGCACACGCAACCCCTTTAAGTAAATATCTATTCTCAAGTCCATATTGTTCGCAATTATTTGCAGGTCCCATAATACGGTCATTAGGAGAAATCTTTCGTATAGGCTCACGAGAAACTCTTGAAATAGGATCAACAACGCCGGGAGTTGTAAACCTCTTTACCATCATAGTTTCCATATATTCAACAAGTGAGTCATGAGAAAAACCATATTTTTTCTCTAGTGCAGAAGCTGACTCAAGCATTGCCTCACGAATCTGAGGAAGAAGTTCTGGATCACGAAGTGAATCTTGAACAATTTCATATCCTTTAAGAGCTTGTCCAAAATAGCCTGCAATAGCATGACCACAATTTATAATATATATTTTTCTTTGCAAATACATCATAATATCCTCAACATATTCTGCTCCTTTAATTGGTTCAGAATCAGGATTTTCTAATTTTCCTTTTTCTATGACTAATTCAAATGCATCACCAATTTCTATTCCTTCAGTTCCATTATGAACACCACCAAATACCATTCTGTCAACTGCAGTATTTGGAAATACAGCTACTGAATCAATTTGCTCCTTTGTAAGAATCTTTGTTTCAATCATAGCGTTTTTTAGGATATCAGTTCCCATAATTGCATTTTCACATGCCATTATAATCACTTTACCTTTTCCCTGTTCAAATCTTTTCTTAAGTCCCATAGTAATTAGTGGCGCAACTTTAGGAAGATTTGTAGCCATAACAGATGTAGTAATTATTTCCGCTTCACACATTTCATCAATTAGTTTATCTGCATCTTTTATATTAGAATAAGCAATTACATTATCAATAATTTTTTCTTCATAATCGTGATCAATTAAAAATAAAGAATATTTATGATTTTTATTTACTAAATCAATAAGTTCATCTACAACATCTCCAAATATAACTTCATAACCACTATCGTGTAATAATTCAGCTATAAATCCACGACCAATTTTTCCAGCGCCAAAATGAACAGCTTTTTTCATTTTTATCAAACCTTCTTTCAATTTGTTTATAAAAGTAAAACACCTACTCTTCATTGTATAGATGTTTTACTAAATAATAATTATTCATTTCTATATGGTAAATCAAATTCAATTGCATGTTTTTCTGCAGTAGAACCTTTAGGAGTAACAATCACAGCTTTAGGGCAAGTTTTAGCATCAAATAACATTACATCAGGCATTGTAGTAACAGATTCTGGGATATATATTTCTTCCAATTTTGAACAGTTAGAACATAAGAAATCGTCAATTGTTTCCATAGTATCAGGAAATCTAATAGATTTTAAATTTTCACATCCGCGTAAATGCAGCAGTTGTAATATAAGTTAGACTATCACCTAACTCAATTTCTTCTAAGTTCTTACAAAATTCGAATGCATTTTCTCCTATAGAAGTAACTGTATCAGGTAAAACAATTTTTTTACAATCCATAGATACAAATGCCCAATCATCAATCTCTGTAACAGGATAACCTGCAATTGTCTCTGGAACAATAATTACATCTTGATTTGTAATACGACATGTATCAATTGTCCATCCAGTACTATTTCTTCCTCCACCATAATATTTTGTAATATCTTCATCTAAATCATAACTTTCTTCTTCACTATCTTCATCTTCTTCAGTTTTGTTTTTTGATTTAGTGCTATTCTTTGAATTGCCTTTTTTACTTTCAGATTTATCATCTTTACTATGACTATCAACTTCATTGACTTTACTCGTTGACTTACTATCAGATTCATCTTCATCTTTTGCTTTGGATTTTACAACAAAAACTATAACTACAGCAATTACCAATATTAATATAATTGCACATATTGTATAAATCAATCCTTTTTTATTCATTTTTTTACTCCTCCATAATAATCTAAATTAACCATAACCAGTATATTTAAAATCAAAAAATATGTCAATAAAATTTTATTCATCTATTCCCATTCAACAATTCTATCAATATTTTTATAATATTTAACCTTAACTTTTGAAGTTCCATCTAGCTCGTCTCGCGAAAAGATAGAAATTGGAAAACTTACTTTTTTACCATGATTATCAACCCCATTTATATAATAACGAAAACCAATTATTCCATGTCTTCCTCCTCTTGAAGTAATATAACAATTATTAAGTTCTATAGTATGTACACCACTATTAATATCACGAAAAACATTTATTTCTGTAATAAAACCATACCCCACAAGAAATGTTCCTAGAATAAATAATAATATTAATTTATTATAATCTTTCTTTTTTATTCCTATAATTAAAAGCCACCAAATTAGAGCTCCCATCATAATTACAGAGATTCCAAACATCGATGTTCCAATTAAAACTGCTTTTCCTTGTGTTCCAGTAAAAAAATATATTAATACTAAAGCTGCTATAATAATCCAAATTATATGATAGCTGTTGATTCTTTTATTCTCCTTTTTATCACTTTCATTTCTATTATTACTCTTCATATGTATATAATTCCTTTTAAATTATTTTAAAATACTATTTATATTACTAATAAATTCTTTATTAGACTTTGTATCTGCTATTAATTTTAACACCTTTTCTGTCATTTCCATATTATTCATTTTTGACATTGATTTTCTAAGTCCACACATTGCAATATATTCTTCTGATGATAATAATAAATCCTCTCTTCTCGTTCCTGACTTATTTATATCAATTGCAGGAAAAATTCTTCTTTCTGAAAGATTTCTATCTAAATGAACTTCCATATTTCCAGTTCCTTTAAATTCTTCAAAAATTACTTCATCCATTCTGCTTCCTGTTTCAACCAAACTTGTAGCCAAAATAGTTAGGCTTCCTGCGTTTTCTGTATTACGTGCTGCACCGAAAAATCTTTTTGGTTTATGAAGTGCAGCTGGGTCGAAACCACCAGATAAAGTTCTTCCAGATGATGGAATTGTTAAATTATACGCACGAGCAAGTCTTGTAATACTATCTAATAAAATTACAACATCCTTTTTTTGCTCTGTTAATCTTTTTGCTCTTTCTAATACCATTTCAGCAACTTTAATATGATGTTCTGGTAATTCATCAAATGTAGAATAAATAACATCACCTTTAATAGATCTTTTCATATCAGTAACTTCTTCAGGTCTTTCATCAATTAGTAATACAATTAATTCTACTTCAGGATTATTTGTTGTAATACTATTTGCAATCTGCTTTAAAATAGTAGTTTTTCCTGCTTTAGGTGGAGCAACTATCATTCCTCTTTGACCTTTACCAATTGGAGAAATTAAATCCATTATTCTCATAGTATAACCATTTGAATTTACTTCTAATTTAAGTCTTTCATTTGGATAAATTGGAATCAAATCATCAAAAGTGGTCCTTTTCATCGCATTTTCTGGATGTTCACCATTTACTTCACCAACATATATAAGAGCTGGAAATTTTTCTCCTTCTTTTGGATTTCTCATAACTCCTTTTATTCTATCACCTGTATCTAGTTTAAATCTTCTAATTTGAACTGGTGAAATATATACATCTTTATTTGTTGATAAATAATTATCTCCTCTTAAAAAGCCATATCCATCAGGCATAACTTCTAATATTCCTTCTGCTATTTGGTCTGTATCATTTGTAGGTTTATATGAAGTATCTTTGCCTTTAACCGCAACTGTATCTACTCTTTTAGGTTCCTCTTCTTTTTCCTCTTCTTTTGTGTACTTTTCAAGTTCTTCAATTAATTCTTGTTTTTTCATTTTAGAAATATTTTTAATTTCTTTTTCTTTTGCTAAACTTTTAAGTTCTGCTAATGATAAATCTTCTAATTTCATAAAAGCCCCCTATAATATTAAATTTTTTATTAAACGTTTGGATTATTATTTTAGAATTAAAATAAAATGAAAAATAAAGTAACTATGGCAAAAAATATGAATAGTTACTTTATTTTGTACCGACATCAATATAAACACGTTCATTTGGCAAATACATATCTAATTTCTCACGTGCTAAGTCTTCTATATATTCTGGTGAATCAACATTTTCTTTTAAAGATTTCAATGATTCTTGATATTTTTCCGCTTCAACAATTTTATCATTATAATATGCTTGAGATTCTCTATAAGTATTAAGTTTAGTTTGTTGATTAATTAAAACAGAAATAATATATATACAAAAAATTATAACTAAAACTTTAATATATAAATTTTTTATATTAAAAATTTTTCTCATCTGTAATCTCCATTTTTTACTTAAGTACGATTATATACATATATAATATTCTACATAAAATCAAAAATTCCTTCTTTTGTTTTTGTTTTTATGTTTTAAAAAGTCGAAATAAATACTTTTGGCAAATTCTTTAATATTATATACTATTTTTTGTAATAAATAAAGTATGTTTCCTATTATTTTAGTAGCCGGATTTAAGATTACTTTATTTATAAAATTTAAAAAGTTTACTCCTATTTTAATAATATACTTACTAATTACTGATATATATAAAAATAGCCCAATTACAATTCCTATAAATAAGAAAGCTCTGATTTTACCACCATTTAGAATAAAAATACCTATAAGTAAAATCGTTCCAGATATAAGCCAGAAAGTAATGTCTTCAATTACAGTAACAAAATTAGATGTTTTATATACTTTTCGCAAAATTCTAAAAAAGTCAAATATAAAGCCAATAAGAAATCCTATTAATATAAATGCACAAAACACATTAAAATCACTATTTATCATTTAAAAATCCTACTCATCAACCCTTGTCTTTGGTATGGGCCTTTGTCAGAATATTCAACAGCTCGAATTGTTCCTTCAACTATAACGTCTCCAGACTCTACAGAAATTTTATTAACTCGTAAATCAGCTCCCTTTATATTTAGAAGGCCTAATTCCGATTCTAATATTACAATTTCATCATCAAAACTTAAAACATCTTTGATTCCAGTAATTGTAACTTTCTCCCTGTTTTCTAGTATAACATTTTGCATAATATTAGTTTGGATTTCATTTCCTTGCAAATTCACCAACTCCTTAACTTCAAGTTTTTACTCTTCTAATAATATATGAAACTTTATTTTTTTTAGAACAAAAAAGGAGTAATTTAATGAATAAAACCTAAGTTCAATTAGGTTATTAACAATAAATTACCCTTTAACATATCATTTTCATGTAAATATCGAGATTATTTATATATTTAATTAAAAAATTTATCATGAATAGCTTTAACAGCTCTATCTGCTTCATCTTGTTTTACTAAAACAGAAACTTTTATTTCAGAAGTACTGATTAAATGCATATTAATATTTTGTTCATATAAGCTTTCAAACATTTTAGAAGCAATTCCTGTTCTATCAGTCATTCCAATTCCAACAATTGAAACTTTAGATAGTTCATCAAAATGTATTATTTCTTTAGCATTAAGATATTCTAAGTTTGCTTCCAAAACTTCTAATGTCTTAGCTAAATTAACTGTTTTTATTGTAAATGATAAATTTTTGTTGGTGCTCTCACCAAACGATTGAACTATAGTATCAACATTAATGTTGTTTTTTGCAAGTATATCAAATACTTCATATGTTTTTCCAATTTTATTTTCAAGCCCCATAACTGTAACTCTAGAAATGTTATCATCTTTAGTTACTCCACTAATTTCCATATCTTCAAGTGAATTTGTGTTTTTAACAATTGTACCTTCTGATTCTCTTAAAGCTGTGTCTTTAACAACTATAGGAATATCATATTTTTTTCCAAGTTCAACACATCTGTTATGAAGTACTTTTGCTCCTAATGTAGATAGTTCAAGCATTTCATCATATGATATTACATCTAATTTTTTAGCTTTATCAGTAATTCTTGGATCTGTAGTAAATACTCCATCAACATCTGTATATATATCACATTTATCAGCATTTAGTGATGATGCAATAGCAACAGCTGTAGTATCAGAGCCTCCTCTTCCAAGTGTAGTTATTTCGCCATTTTCATTAATTCCTTGAAATCCTGCAATTACAACTATATATCCTTGGTCAAATAAGTCTAAAATTGTCTGCGCTCCTATTGATTTTATTTTCGCATTTCCAAAATTCTCATTTGTAATTATTGGAATTTGCCATCCTGTAAGTGATATTGCTTTATGTCCTTTTTCGTTTAACATCATAGCTAGTTTTGAAATTGTTATTTGTTCTCCTGTTGAAACTAAAACATCATGCTCTCTCTTATTTGGGCTTAATGTTATTTCTTTTTCTTCTGTTATTAACCTATCTGTTGTTTTTCCTTGGGCAGAAACAACGACTGCTACATCATTTCCTTTCTTTTTTTCGTCAATAATGTGATTACAAACTTTTTCTAATTTTTCTGTTGTTGCAACAGAACTTCCTCCAAATTTTTGTACAACTATGCCCATAACTTGGCACCTTCTTTTAGAATAAAATAATAGCATATTTAAATTTAAATATCGCAATATTAATTAATATATTATATTAAAATAAAATATATTACGTGAATTTTATAGTAATAGTATATATTTCTATAAAATTGTATTAATATAATACCATTTTGCAATTTATAATTCAAGATTATAAATAAAAAAAAAGTGGACTACACTAAGGTCCACTTTTGATTTTAATAATATCTAAACTCATTACAGTTATCTGCCAAACTATCCCTTGGAGAAACTTTGTTTCTTGTTTTTTTACAATATCCACCGCCAGCATTTTCAAACCAAGCACAATCTTGGCATTCTTTTCTTGCCATATTAATCGCCCCTTTCAATATTAATACATTTATATTATATCAAAAGAAAATAGTAGTGTCAATGGGGCTGTCAAATGGGACGGAGGATTTTGACACTATTTTTAATATGTGTATTTTATTAAATAGTCATAATTAATAATTTTAGTGTCAAAATTCTCCGTCCCATTTGACACTTATTGGTAATCAATAACATCTATCCACTTAGATAGAAATTCTTGTTCTTCTGGTCTTCCTTTTGACATTTGTGATGCTGCAACTATTGGAATCCATCTTTGAATTGTTTCATATTCGATTCCACTTTTTTGTGAAAATAGTTCAAGATATCTTTTTGCTATATCATCTTTTCCTTCCATTGAGAAAAGTAAAAATGTTCTAGCAGCATCTCCTGAGCCATTTCCTTGCGTAACATGTGCCCAGTCAATTACATATACTGTTCCATCTTCTTTTATGATAACATTACTTGGATTATAATCTCCATGACATACCTTATTATGTTTTTTCATTCCATCTAATCTTTGTAACAATTCATATTTAGCATTATCTGTAATATTGTTAGCCTCTGAAATTTTTCTTGAATATTTTTCATTCATTCTATTAAGCATTGGTACAGTACAAGATTGAATCTTAAGTTGTACATCAACAAATGTATTCAAGTATTCTTCCATTTTTTCAGGATGTTCTCTCATTAAAACATCTAAAGGTGTTCCTTCTATATGTTCTAATACAAGTGCCCATCTATCATCAATTTTACTAACCTCAAGTAATTTAGGAATATTAAGGTCTGTTCCTTCTTCAACTCTAGCTTGATTTAATGCTTCATTTAAAATATTTGCTTTAGAATAGTCTTTAACAAATAGCTTAATCGTTTTATCTCCATCTTTATATACTGTCTTTGTAGCTCTTTGTGCAATTGGATTATCTAAATTTAAATACATTATCTATCACCTCCATAATATGCTTTTAAATACAATTCTTTAATTTCCTCTACTAGAGGGTAACGTGGATTTGCTCCAGTACATTGATCGTCAAATGCTTGAAGGCTCATCTCATCAAGAGTCTTCATAAAATCTTCCTCAGAAATTCCATAATCTCTAATTGAATGTTTAACACCTATTTTATCTTTTAATTCATCAAATTTAGCAATAAGTTTTTCTAATTTTTCCTCATCATTTTCTTCAGTAATTCCAAGGCCTTCAGCAAGTTTAGCATATTTTCTTAATGTCTTCGGATGATCATATTGAGGGAAAGTTCCCATTTTTTCTGGAGCTTGACTACTATTAAATCTCATTACATGATTTAAAACTAAAGCAACTGTAACTCCATGTGGCAAATGATGGAAAGAACCTAACTTATGTCCCATAGAATGGCAAATACCCAAAAATGCATTTGCAAAAGCCATACCAGCCATTGTTGCAGCATTAGCCATTTTCTCTCTAGCTTCAGGATCATTTCCGCCATTTTCATAAGCACGAGGTAAATATTCTAGAATAATCTTAATTGCTTCTAATGCAAGTCCATCAGTAAAATCTGTTGCCATCATTGATACATAAGCTTCAACAGAATGAACTAATGCATCAATTCCAGAAGCTGATGTTAAACCTTTAGGTGCATTCATCATCATATCACTATCAACTATAGCCATTTTAGGCATTAATTCATAATCAGCAAGTGGATATTTAGTACCAGTTTTTTCATCTGTAATAACTGCAAAAGGAGTAACTTCAGAACCAGTTCCTGCTGATGTAGGAATAGCTATAAAATAAGCTTTTTCTCCCATCTTTGGGAAAGTATAAACTCTTTTTCTAATATCCATAAATCTCATAGCCATATCCATAAAATCTACTTCAGGATGTTCATACATAACCCACATTATTTTAGCAGCATCCATTGCAGAACCACCACCAAGTGCAATAATGCAATCAGGCTTGAATTCTTCCATTTGTTTTTTACCTTCAATCGCAGAAGCTAAATCAGGATCTGGAGCAACATTTGAAAATGTTGTATGCTCTATTCCAAGTTCATTTAATTTATCAGTTATACATCTTGTATAACCATTTTCAAATAAAAATGTATCTGTAACTATAAATACTCTATGTTTATTTAATACATTTTTTAATTCCTCTAGTGCTACAGGTATGCAACCTCTTTTAATATAAACCTTTTCAGGTGCTCTAAACCAAAGCATATTCTCTCTCCTTTCAGCTATTGATTTAATATTTAATAAATTATTTATTCCAACATTTTCTGAAATTGAGTTTCCTCCCCAAGAGCCACAACCTAGTGTAAGTGAAGGAGTAAGTTTAAAATTATATAAATCTCCAATTCCTCCTTGAGAAGCGGGAGTATTAATTAAAACTCTACATGTTTTCATTGATTCATAGAATTTTTCAATTTTATCATTTTGACTAATTGTATCAATAAATAATGATGAAGTATGTCCAAGTCCACCATGTCCAATCATATCAGCAGCTTTTGTTATTGCATCTTCAAAGTCATGTGCTCTATACATAGCAAGAACTGGAGATAATTTTTCATGTGAAAATTCTTCTGAAATATCAGTTTTTTCAACTTCACCAATAAGAATTTTTGTATTCTCAGGAACCCAAACTCCAGCTAAATTTGCAATAGTATGAGCCTTTTGCCCAACGATTTTTGCATTTAGCGCTCCATTAATAATCATAGTTTTGCGAAGTTTATCAGTCTCTTCTTGATTTAAAATGTAGCATCCTCTATTTCTAAATTCTTCTTTAACAGCATCATAAATACTATCTAAAACAATAACAGATTGTTCTGAAGCACATATCATACCATTATCAAAAGTTTTAGAATGAATTATAGAATTTACAGCCAATACAATATCTGCAGATTCATCAATAATAGCAGGAGTATTTCCAGCTCCAACTCCAAGTGCTGGCTTACCACTTGAATAAGCAGATTTTACCATTCCAGGTCCACCTGTTGCCAAAATAGTATCTGCCTCATGCATTAAAGTATTAGTTAGTTCCAAAGATGGAACATCAATCCATGAAATAATTCCCTCTGGTGCACCTGCTTCAACAGCAGCTTCTAAAACAATCTTAGCAGCTTCAATAGTTGATTTTTTAGCTCTAGGATGTGGACTAAAAATTATTCCATTTCTAGTTTTCAATGCAATTAGTGCTTTAAAAATAGCTGTAGAAGTAGGATTTGTAGTAGGGATAACAGCAGCAATCAATCCAATAGGCTCAGCAACTTTTCTAATTCCATAAGATCCGTTATATTCAATAGTCCCACAAGTTTTAGAATCTTTATATTTATTATAAATATATTCTGAAGCAAAGTGGTTCTTAATTACCTTATCTTCCAAAACTCCCATTCCAGTCTCTTCAACAGCCAATTTGGCAAGTGGAATTCTAGCTTTATTAGCAGCAATAGAAGCTGCTAAAAATATTTTATCTACTTGTTCTTGAGTATATGTCGCAAATTTAGCTTGAGCTACTTTAACATTAGTAATCGCCTCTTCTAAAGACTCTATACTGTCAACAATTTTATATTCTTTGTTCATATAAAATTAACTTCCTTTCTTTTGTATATTAAATCAAAAATATATTATCATTACGAAAAAATTTTTTCAAGGCATCTTTCCCTATTAAAAATATATATTTAAAAAGGAAATTTGATTATTTTCAAAAACCTTGCTATACTTACTATTATGGAAAATAAAAAAACATATAATCATTTAAATGAATATTTAAAAAACAAATTTGGTGAGCGTACACTAAAAATTTGTGTTGATGGAAATTTTACATGCCCAAATAGAGACAAAACCTGCGGAACCGGAGGTTGCATATTCTGTGGTGAAAAAGGCTCTGGAGAACATCTACAAAATATTTCTATACCAGAACAAATACATAATTTCTTTTCAAGTTATCGTTCTGAAAGAGCAAATAAGTTCATAATATATTTTCAAAATTTTACAAATACCTATGGATATAGTATTAACCAATTAAAGGAAAAATATGACTCTAGTTTAATAGATAAACGAATTGTTGGACTTCAAATAGCAACAAGACCAGATTGTATTACAGAGGAAATCGTAAAACTGCTACATTCATATAAAAATAATGTAAATGTTTGTGTTGAACTTGGCTTACAAACCTCAAATGATGAAACGGCAAAACTCATAAACAGAGGTTATTTATCAGAAGAATTTACAAAAGCTGTTTTATTACTTAATAAATATGATATTGACGTTATAGCTCATATTATGATAGGTCTACCAAATGAAACTAAAGATGATTTACTAAATACTATAGATTTTATAAATAAACATAATCTCCATGGAATAAAAATACATTCAACATATATAATAAGTGGAACAAAATTACATAAATTATATAATCAAGGACAATATTTACCAATTTCCTTTGAATACTATATGGATTGTCTAGAATATGTCATAACACATATAAACCCAGAATTGATAATTCATAGAATAACAGGAGATCCTCCAAAAGATTTATTAGTTGCACCAAATTGGACTACTCACAAAAAGAGAGTATTAAATGGAATAGAAAAAATCTTAAAAGAAAAGAATTTGTATCAAGGAATTTATTATTAATAAAATCAATCAAAAGCAGACTCTTTAACAATTATGCTGATTAAAAGGTTTGCTTTTTCTATGTTTGACATTAAAGTTTTGTTGTGATATAGTATTCATTACTAGGTAATATAGTATGTGTTACATTTTAATCAATTGTAATAATTAAAATACTATTTAATATACATATTATAAGGAGGTAATCTCAAATGAAAAGGACAAAATTAAAAGATAGAATTTTGCCTAAATATACAAAAGGTGAAGAAATATTTAATATGGTTACACATATATGTGGTGGGGCTCTAGGAATTGTAGCAGTTATACTACTTCCTATTTTTGCAGCAATCCATCATAATCCATGTGGAGTGATTAGTGGTGTAATATTTGGAATTTCAATGATTGTTCTATATACAATGTCAAGTATTTATCATGGGTTAAGCCCAAATTTAAAAGCTAAAAAAGTATTTCAAATATTTGACCATTGTGCAATATTCTTACTTATTGCAGGTTCATATACTCCATTTTGCTTATGTACACTTATGAAATATAATTCAAAATTTGCATGGACAATTTTTTCTATAATCTGGACTTTAGCAATAATTGGTATTATATTCAATTCTATAGATATAAAAAAATATAAAATACTATCTATGATATGCTACCTGCTTATGGGATGGTGTATAATAGTTAAAGCAAGTATTCTTCCACCCCTTTTAACCCCTGTTGGATTTGGTTTATTATTAAGTGGCGGAATCATATATAGTATCGGGGCAATACTATATGGCTTAGGAAAAAAACTAAAATATATACATTCAATTTTTCATATTTTTATTTTTTTAGGAAGTCTATTACATTTTTTATGTGTTTTATTATATGTAGTTTAAAACTAATAAAGGGGCACTTTTTAAAAAGTACTCCTTTATTTATTAATATGTATTAAGTAATTAATTTTAGAAGAATTTTTAAGTTCATCTGTTAGAATTGCAAAAACTAAAGTATAATTTTCACCACTTGGCATAACTCCTAATATTTTTCTAAATTTTTCTACATTGTCTAACTTATCAAATAACAAAATTTCTAATTGTTCAGAAATGTCATTATCTTTTTTGTCACTTTTATCATCAAAACTACTTTGATAATTATCCATAGGAACCATTTGACCTGTCAAATTTGAATATACTTCTTTTAATAATCTATTGTGTCTTCTATCATCATCTCTTATATCTTTAACAATTGATAAAACCTTTTCATTAGATATGTTTTTTATTAGCTCACTATAAAAAAGTTCTTCATTACCATAATCATTAATACATTTTCTAATCATATTAATCGCTTGATTTATAGAAATAAGCTCTATATTATTATTTGAAACTTGTTGCCTCATATCAAATCCATTAGATAAGTTTCTTTGAAAATTAATTTCTTGATTGTTTGGCCAATTGGCATCAGCCATAATATTGCCACCATTATTTATTCCATAAAATTGATTATAACTATTAAAATCTTGAAACATACTATCCCCCTCCTTTTTAGTAAATATAATATTCGCACTAGGATTTTTTGTTACAATGTTTTCTAATCTAGAAGCGGGATTATATAAAAAAAACTTGAAAACATATAATTTTTCAAGCATTTTTTGAGTTTTTTATAAATCTTAAAATTTCTAGCAATGTATCGATTAGAATAATAATTTCTAATATAATAAAACATATTTTATTAGAAAAAATCATACCTAAAATAATTGCAATCATTACAAATAAATATATAAATTTCTTTATTATTTCAAACAAATTATCTGGCTCCAAAATCATTACAATTAAAAATTTAATAAAGCAAAGTATACATGTTACAATTCCAAATGATAAAAATAAACTCTTAACATGTGTTGCAATAAATATTGAAACCAATAATAAAATAGAACTACATAATTTTAACAGATTATTTTTCATATAATTATTCCCTCTTCACCTTCATCTTTATATATTTTCTTTCTTACAAAATGATTAATTATTGTAACTATTCCACTTATAAAAACATATAGATAAAAGTTTATTCCTCTACTTAGTAATACAGCACTACTTATCATATTTTTAGGATATACTTTTTTAAATATTTCCATAAAAGCTCCTTCACTTACTCCAACAGCGCCAGGAGAAGGAATTCCTGATACAGTAGCAAATAACACTGATTGCATAGTAATTATTTGCATAATCTTATATTGATTAAATCCTAAAGCTCTATATACCCAATATGTAATACTATAATAGAATGTAAACTGAATTAATGTAACAAATAATGTTCTTAGTATTAAAATCTTATTATTTCTAATGTATATTGCACTTTGATGATATTTTTCAAGTTCTTCTTCAAATTTCTCTCTTTTTTCTTCTATATTTTTAACTCTAAAAAATCTCAAAACTTTCAAAGCAAAATTCAACAATCCCCTAGACATTTTTTTAGAACAAATTCCTATTAATAAAAGCATTAAAGCACTAAAGTTAAGCATTAATCCAATTATAAAACAAACAATTAAAACTGGTGTTAAATATTGATAATTAAAAATAACACTTATAAGTGCAAAACTAATTGTTACTATTTGCATACTTGACAGATTTATTAATAAAGCTAAAGTAGAGTTTGCAACAGAAATATTATCTCTATGCATATAATAAACTTGCATTGGCTGACCACCACTTGCAGCTGGAGTTATAGAACTAAAGAAAAATCCAATAAATGAATATTTCAAATTCTTAATAGGAGTTGTCTTCTCATTTAAGTTTTTTAAAGTTCTCCCTAAATTAAATGACTCTAATGCCAAATATATGAACATACATCCTATACCAATTAATACAAATTTTATCTGTGCAGATTTTAATATATTGAAAATTCCAAGTAAATCTTGATCTTTAAGCATTATATAAAATGTTAAAAATATTAAAAGTGCAAAAAATATAAAATTTTTTAAATAACTTTTTCTCTTCTTCATTTGAAAATTCGTCTCTTCCTATTATTATTTTTATAAAAATCTCTATTTATTATATTTCAAAAAACAAAATCAGTTATTATTTTAACACATTTTTAAATAACTTTCAATAAATGCATCTATTCCACCATCCATAACTGCTTGAACATTTCCAGTTTCACAGTTAGTTCTATGGTCTTTAACCATAGTATATGGACAAAAAACATATGACCTTATTTGGCTTCCCCATGCTATTTCTCTTTGAACACCTTTTAAATCTTCAATTTTCTCTTTTTGTTCTCTTTCTTTTAAATCAAGTAATTTAGATTTAAGCATTCTCATTGCTGTTTCTCTATTTTGTATTTGAGATCTTTCTGATTGACATTGTGCAACTATATTGGTAGGAATATGTGTAATTCTGACAGCAGATGAAGTTTTGTTTACATGTTGTCCTCCAGCACCTGAGGCTCTATAGGTATCGACTCTTAAATCATCTGGATTAATATCTAATTCAATATCATCTGTAATTTCTGGTAATACTTCAACAGAAGCAAATGATGTATGTCTTCTTGAATTGCTATCAAATGGAGAAATACGAACAAGTCTGTGAACTCCCATCTCACCTTTTAAATATCCATATGCATTTTCCCCTATAACTTCAAATGTAACACTTTTAATTCCAGCTCCATCACCTTCTAAAAAGTCTACTTCATTTATTGTATATTCTGCTTTACTAGCCCATTTGCAATACATTCTATATAACATTTCAGCCCAGTCTTGTGATTCAGTTCCTCCTGCCCCAGGATGAATTGTAAGAATTGCATTATTCTTATCATACTTTCCAGATAAATATGTCGAAAGTTCTAATCTTTCGACTTCTTTTTCTATATTACTTGTACCAGATAAGATATCTTTAACTAGCCCTTCATCTTTTTCTTCTAAAACTAAATTTGTCATTTCAATTAAATTTTCTAGTTCGCTTTTTGTTTTATTAAAGTCTAATACAATATTTTTAATTGACTTGATTTTAACTAAGATTTTTCCTGACTCTTTATTATCATTCCAAAAGTCAGGTTCTAATGTTTTATTTTCTAGTGCTTTAAGTTCTTTCTCTTTATTTGAAATGTCAAAGAGATTCACCTAAACTTTCTAGTTTAGACTTTAAAGAATTTAATAACTTAATATTTTCTTCAAGTTCTAACAAATAATCACTTCCTTTTGTTTTGAATTTTTAAATATTAATCAATTTCTATTAATTCATACTCTTTACTTCCAAATCCAAGCTCTGCTGCAGTATCTATAGTATGTGTTCCATTTCGCGAATTTACTCTTTCTAAGAAATGTTCCTTTCCAGGATCATTTGATTTTTTTACTAAATCTATACATGCCTGATCAATTGCAATTGGATCTAATGAAGCTAATATTCCTATGTCTTTCATACATGGATCTTCAGCCACTGCACAGCAATCACAATCAACACTCATATTTGCCATTACATTAATAAAAGCCATATTTCCATCAAAATATTTTACAACTGCAGAGGCAGCTTCAGCCATACTTTCTAAGAAATCATTTTGTGGTGGTAAATTATTCCAAATTGTATATTGATCTTTACTTTGACCTGCTGAATGTATCCAAGCTTTTCCTTCTGAAGAAGCACATCCAATAGATAGTTGTTTTAAAGTTCCTCCAAATCCGCCCATAGGATGGCCTTTAAAATGTGATAAAACAAGCATTGAATCATATTTTTCTATGTCTTTACCAAGAAAATCTTCTTTTAAATGTTTTCCATTTGGTATAGATACACTTATGTCCGGCCCCTCTTCATCTAATAGGTCTACATCGAAATACTCGTTCCACCCATGTTTCTCTATTGTTTTTAGATGTTTTTCAGTAGTATTTCTTTGTCCTGCATATGCAGTATTACATTCAACTACTGTTCCATTAACATGTTCTATCATTTTTCTCATAAATTCTGGTCTTAAATAATTTTGATTTCCTTCTTCTCCAGAATGAACTTTTACAGCTACATTTCCTGGTAATTTTTTTCCAAGAGTTTCATACATTTTAACTACATTTTCTGGAGTAATCTCCTTACAAAAATATACTTTTGATTTTTCCATAAATAATTCCTTTATTTTCAAATTTTCTATTTAAGTTGTTCAAAAATGTTATCAGTACGTTCTGTTGTCTCTTCTTTTTGGTTCCTTAATTCGTTATATCTATGAACTAATGCTTCTCTAATAAGTGTAAACACTTTTTCACCTAAAACATCTTCAATCGCATCCAAAGTATTATATTTAGCATCTTCAATTCCTCTTTTTTGGCTTACCAAAGTTAAGAATTGGCAAACCTTATCCTTCTTTTCTTTTTCAAAATTTTGAATTCCAGATATTACATAAGCAGCAAAATAAAAACTTCCATTATTATATAATCGTTTTAAAAGCTTAAATAGTGTGTCATCATTTGGTGTTTCTTCATCTATTATCAATTTTTCAAAAGTTTCAAACAAAGTAACTTCTGGAAGTTGCCCATCTTTGAATTCTACATCTCGATGATGTTTTTTGATTAACCTTTTAAAATCATTAATATCATTCACAACCTCTCCATGAAATTCAAATCCATAATCTTCAGGATTGCTCGACAAACTAAAAACTGATGTCTTTCCAGAATTAATAATCTTTTTAGCTTCTCTTGAAACATTAAGACCAATAATCAAGTCAGGCTCAACATCTCTGTCACTAATGCTACCATTCAAAGCAACACTATATCCTGCTTTGGCAAGTTTTCTTTGGAGATGTATGCCTGAATAATCATAATCTTCTGTGCTCTCAGATTCTTCTTGAAGATGCAAACTTCCTTTATTATTTCCATTATATAATAATATATTTCGATACTCAGCAGGAGGATAATATTTTAAAATTTCATCATAAATTGAAATGCTTGGCATTTTTGAAATTCCAATTTCTGCTAAAAACTCATTAACCAGTGGTGTTTTCCATTTATCTGTTAACAAATAATCTTTTAGTTGTTCAATTTCTTTATCTTCCCAATTAGCTGGATTTTGAGATATAAATTCCAGTGCTTTTGAAATATTATTAGCACGCTGTTTATCAGAATTACCATATATCATTTTTTAACATCCTTTTCTACAACATTATTTAACATAATATTGATTTTAAACATTATTAATTTCCGTCAAATCTCCCTTCAAAACCCTTACTTTCCATCCAATAAGTTCATCTTCATAAGGTTTATATATATCATTTAACAATATAATTCTTTTATTAAAATAAAACGCAAATGCGATCTCTGCAAAACTATTTGGTCCAATATAATTTTCTATTCCATTTTTGGTTGAATTTACTATTAAAATAGTATCATTTTCGGGGTCAACAATTCTGTTAAAATGAGCTCTTGAAGCAATAAGCTTATCCAATCCTTGCATACATTCAACAGGAAGCAAAACATTATAACCCATTTTTTCTAATTCAGAAGCTACATCTACAATTTTATCTTTAACTTTCATACTTCCACATAAAACAATATTTTTTATTTCACTTTCCATAGATAAATCATACCTCTCACTTTATGGAAACTATTTTATAATATTTATCCGCTAATTTCAATATATTCAATTAGTTAAATTAATTTTTAAAATTTAAAACTGTGTGGTAAAAGTTGATCCATAGTATATTCTTCAATACTATTTTCTTTATTTACTACAAATACTTTGAAATTACTATCTACAAATTCACTCATAAATTGTCTGCAATATCCACATGGCATACATACATCTTTAGGTTCTTCACCAATTTCACTACCAACAACAGTAATACTTTCAAATTCTCTTTCCCCTTCTGAAAGAGCTTTCGCAAATGCTGTACGTTCTGCACAAATTCCTTGTATTCCGTGATTTTCTATATTACATCCTTTATATATTTTTCCGCTCTTAGTTCTAAGTGCAGCCCCTACTTGAAATTGTCCATATGGTGAATACGCATGAAGTCTAGCTTCCTTAGCTTGTTTAACATTTTCATTTAATACCTCATCATTTGCCCAATTTTTTAAAATTTCCATTTTATATCCTCCTCATAATAATTATATTTTTCTGATTATATCACTTTATATACTATTTTAAAATCTTTTTATAATCTCTCCTAATTGCAAATACTTATCTATCTTTCTTTAATTATCATTTACTACCATTTCTATAAATTCTCTTAAATACTCACGTTTTGGGTTGTCCAATCTGTCAAATTCATCTAATGCAGTATTCTTAGGTAAGAACACTAATTTAGAAAATTCTTGTTCTAGGGCGTTTTTTCTTAAATAATCTTTATATCTTTCAAAATGTAGATTTAATTCTTCTTTATTCATATTAATTTTTCCAACCGCCAAAAATCCATATACACTTCTTACTTCACTAGGACATTCTAAATATTTCATCTCATATTTTATAGTATCTAAATCAATATTTAATTCCTCTTTTACTTCTCTTTTTAAATTTCCATCTATATCTATAATGTCACCTACAATATCTTCATCAGATGTACCTCCACCAGGAAGTTGTAGCCATTTTGGAACAGAAGTATTATCTCCCATTTCTCCAAGCACTAAATAATTGTCATTTGTTTCAAACAATATACCACTCCATAAATGAATAATTTTAAATTTTTCATCATCTATTCCTACTCTTTCATTATATAAATATGTAGCATAATTTGTTCTTACAACTTTCATTTCAATATGGTCGTCAAATTCAGTAACACTTTCTACTGTATGATTTTCTCCATTAAAAAGACTTGGATTATCAGAAACTAAGTTTTTCCAAAAACTATCTATTTCTTTTTTTACATCATCAGGTATGTTATGAAATCTGTTTTCATATTTTAAAACTATTGGCTTAGTAATTCTTTTAATCATAACTATTCACTCCTCTTTATTTCATTTAATCAAAAATATTAAGCAATTGACTTATTTTTAATTACAACTTTTTTCCATCTATTTGAAAAATAATAACCTATAATTACAAGAACTTGAACATATGCACAAATAGTTATTGAAATTCCAAGTGCTACTAATCCACTTAAATTCGTTGCACTTCTCAATATAATTAAACTTATTATCTGTGAACTCATTGCAAGCAGTGTTTGCACCATTGAAAATCTAGTATGACCCGTTCCAATTACAAATCCTTGTAGAAGATGTCTAATTGGAATTATAAGAAAACTGATTCTTAATACATTTATATAACTCATTGCCATTGAAATCACATCATCAGATGAAACAAATAAACTTATAAAAAATTTTGGAAAAATAAAAGCAATGATAATTGTAATTAAAATAGGAATTACTGAAATTTTTAATCCTTCTTTTATTACTTTTTTTACTTCTTCAACCTTATTTACTACACCATATCCGGCACTTCCAACAACTCCAGTTTCATTAGAAATATTAACTTCAATAAAGAATACACTTGCAATTAATAATTCTTGGATAACCATAGGAATTCCTAATTTAATTAATTGAATTATATAGCTCTTATTGAACTTTAAGTATTTTAAATCAAACTTTAATAATTTACTCTTTCTGTTTATATGAATAATGGCTATCACTAATCCAATGAACATAGAAATTGCTGTCGCAATGGCTGTTCCTTTAACTCCTAAACCAGCTTTAATTAATAATGGATCTAGTATTATATTAATACCAGAACTAATTGCAACAAAAATCAGTGCAGCTCTAGTATTTCCAATGGCTCTATACTCGTGCAATATAATAGAAAAAATAAAATTGAACAAATATCCAATAAAATAAAAGCTTAAATAATCTACTGTTACTTGATATATGTCTTTTGGAGTGTTCATTAATTTTAGCCAAAAATCTAGTGTTATTCTAGTAATAGCAATCGCTATAATGGCAAGTATTATTGAAAGTAAATATGAAACTCCAACAGTTGATTTCAATTTTTCTTCATTTTTAGCACCATAATACTGTGAAACAGATACAGCAGTAGCTGTTGCTAATCCTATCATTATTGATGACAAAATTAAAGTTATTGGATAACTATTAGTAATCGCAGCAACACCAGTTCCACCTACCAAATTTCCTATCCAAATACTATCTACAATATTATAAATTGAATTCAATAAATTAGTTAAAATCAATGGTATTAAAAGAATTACCATGTTTTTTAAAAGATTACCTTTAGTTAAATCCTTTCCTTCCATTTTTTCCTCCATCTAATTATTATTTATAATTAATCAACTTTTCTAACTTCATATCCGTTTTCCTTTATTATATTATAGGCTTTTTCTCTATTATCATAATTATCAATAATAACTTTTAAAACTCCAAAATTATTTTCTCTATTATTCATTACCTCTAAGTTTTTAATACCTATATCATTCTGGCTCAAAATAGTAGTAACCCTTGCCAAAGCTCCATTTTCATCTTTAATGTCAATATCAATTTCAGGCATTGTATTTCCATTAATTTTTTTGTTTGCAAAACTATCCCTGTAGTGTTTTGCATTGCTGAAGAAATTATATGTTTTATCACTATCTGTAATGTTTTTTTCAAATGTTTCAATAATTACTTTTAATTTACTTAAAACTTTTAATATTTCATCTTTGTTTTCACTACAAATATTTTCCCACATAGTTGGATCTGATGAAGCTATTCTAGTAATATCTTTAAACCCACCGTGCAGCAAGTGTTCTCATTATTTCATCTTTGCTATCTAATTGTTGAACCATTGTTGTCAAAGAAGAAGCAATAATATGTGGAACATGGCTAATTGTCGCAGTTATATAATCATGTTCACATTCATCTATTATGATTGGTATTGCTCTAATTTCTTTTATTACTTCTTCTAAAGTATTTATAGAAGTAACTTTGTTATTCTCGTTTTTAGTTATTATATAATAAGAATTTTCAAATAAATTATCTTTTGATGTCTGATAACCAGATCTTTCTGAACCCACCATTGGATGCCCACCAATAAATTCTCTCTTTAATGAAGTTGCTGATTGTATTATTTTTTTCTTAGTACTTCCTGTATCAGTAATAATACAATTGTTTTTAGTTACTTCTTCCAATTCTTTTGCAATTGAGAAAATTGCTTTTACTGGTGTACAAATAAATACGATATCACAATTTTCAAATTTATTATCAACACTTTCTGAATAGTCATTAATTACTCCATCTTCTTTTGCTTGTTTCAAACTATTTACATTTGTATCAAAAGCAATAATGCTATCAACTTTTTTTGATTTTCTTAAACTCTTTGCTAAAGATCCTCCTAAAAAACCAAGACCTATTATTCCAATATTATACATTTCAAACTAAATCCCTTCTTTTACTATTTCATAAAGTTCTTTAAATTTTGGCAGTGCACTTTCTATTTTCTTTGTTTTTGTACAAAAAGCGAGTCTCACATACCCGGGCTTTGCAAAAGAACTACCTGGAACCATTAATATATTAAACTTTTTCGCTATTTGGCAAAATTCTTTTTCATCTTCAATTGGAGATTTTAAAAACAAGTAAAATGTTCCTTGTGGTTTTATACATTCATAACCAATTTTAATTAAACCATTATATAAAATATTACGATTATTTTCATAAATAGACATATCTGCTGTAACATTAGTACACTCTTTAATTACTTTTTGCATTAGTGAAGGTGCATTAACAAAACCTAAGATTCTAATTGCTATTGTAACACCTTGTGCTAAGGTTTCAAAATCATCAACTTGGCTTGGTATAACAATATATCCAATTCTTTCTCCTGGAATTGATAAACTCTTACTATATGAATAAACAACTAAAGAATTATTGTAATATTTAGTAATATAAGGAACCTCTATTTCATCAAACACAATTTCTCTATATGGTTCATCTGAAATAATATATATCGAACTATTAAACTCCTTTTGCTTTTTAACAAGAATTTCAGAAATCTTTCTTATTACATCTTCAGAATACACTACACCTGAAGGATTATTTGGATTATTAATAATTACAGCTTTAGTTTTTGAAGTTATTTTATTTTCAAATTCATCTAGATTAGGCATAAAATCATCATTACAGCCGACCTCAACAATTTTAGCATAAAAATTTTCTACATAGTTTTTATATTCCATAAAATATGGAACCATCACAATAACTTCATCTTCTGGATTTAAAATGGTTCTAAGAATTGCATTAATTCCTCCTGCTGCTCCAGTACACATTACAATATTTTTCTTTTCAAAATTTGTTTTAAATCTTTCATTTATGTTATTTGCCAAAGTTTGCCTTACATCATCAAAACCTGCATTATTCATATATGAGTGAATATCTTTTTCACTTGTAACTGTTTTTATTGCCAAATTAACTTCTTCTGGAACTTCTACACTTGGATTTCCAATACTAAAATCAAAAACATTTTCTTCACCATATTTTTCTTTTAATATTTTTCCTTCTTCAAACATCTTTCGAATTACTGAATTATTGTTTATTAATTTTTCCATACTTTTAGAAATCATCTTTCTACTCCTTCTAATATATTCCAAGTATTTTTAAGAATTTACAATCTTCATATAATAACTGAATCGCATTATCCAAATACTTACTTGTTTCTAAATCTACTAAAAACATATAGTCTCCTAATTTGGTCTTAGCTGGCCTTGATTCAATTTTGCAAAGGTTTATTTTATTGCAATTAAAAATTCCGTAATATTTGATAAAGTGCTCCTGGTTTATCTTTACATGAAAAAATAATTGACATTTTCTTTCCATTTTCATTTTTTGTTTTAGATAAAACCCAGAATTTTGTTTGATTAGTATCATTATCTTGAATGTTTTCTTCTATAAGATTTAAATTATATTCATCTATGCAACTTTTGTTTGCAATACATGCACAATTTTCTTTATCTTTTACAATTTCAGCAGCAAGAGCTGTACTAGATACATGATTTATATGAACATCAGGAAGATTTTTTTCTATGTACTTTCTACATTGTTCAATCGCCTGTATATGTGAATATAATTCTTTAATTTCCTCTTTTTTATAATTTTCTTTAGCAAGTAGATTATGTTTTATTCCTATAACAATTTCTTCATTTACATATATTCCTTCAGTTTCTACAAGTATATCTATTGTCTCTGTTACACCACCTTGAAGTGAATTTTCAATAGGTACTATCGCTGTATCTATTTTATCTTCTTCTAATGCTTTAATACATTTTGAAATTGTATTAAACTGGACTAATTGTGCTTCTTGATTATATTTTTTTGCAACCTCATATGAAAATGTTCCTTTTGGGCCTAAATATCCTACTTTCATTGTGTATTCTCCTTGTTTTCTCTATTTGATTTATGTTCGTTTCATAGTTTTAAGTTCTTCTTTTAACTTTTGAGAAATTCTATAAGATTCTCTCATTTTCTGCAATGTTTTATTATATGTAAAATCATCAAGATTATTTTTTCCTTTTAAAAATTTCATTGCTTTATCATTAAATTTAATTCCAATTTCAGCTAAAGTCCATGCAACTGCCATTTGTGTATAATATTCTCTATTTTCTATACTGTTTAATTTAGAAATAACTTCATCTACATATTCATCTATTATAAAATTATCCAACATCATCACTACTGCAAATCGTACTTCAAATTGTTTCTGAGATTTCAAGTATGGAATGATAAAATTCCAAAGCATCTCTTGGTCTTTTGTTTTTTTTACTTTCAATGTTGCACAAACTGTATCATTTATAAGCCAACTATTAATTTTAGGAATAAATTTTTTTAAATATACTAATTTATCTTTTAATTCTATTTTACTGTAAGAAATAACTAAGCCTTCCAATATAATCTCTTCAAGATATTTCTTATATTTAGCTTTATTACATTCTTTTATATATTGTTCAAATTCATTATTTTTGACTATTCTTTTAGCTATTTTTCTAAGCTCAGGAATTTTAATTCCTAACACTTCTTCAATGTTGTAATTTGGGCATAATTTAACTGTAAGTTCAGCATTTTTTTCATCAAACATATTTATTAGTTCTTGCCTTATTTCTTCAACCATGCTACTTCTCCTGCTTCATCTTTAACTCTGTTTGAGCGTAATTTTATATGATTAATCTCACAATATTTATTTTTAAATTCTATTTCGTCTTTTAGTAGTTCTCTCATATCATGAAGAAAAATTTTATATGTTTCATCTTCAAAAAACATATTTTCTGGATTTTCTTCACTATATCTTTTTGAAAGTCTGTTAAATGTATAATCTAAGTATTCTTCAATATTTGTGTCAGGCATTCTTTCATGAGCAACATAGAAACTTCTTATAAATACTATTTCTATTCTTGTATTTCTGTCTGCTGATGAAATTATTTTTCCATAAACACTTCTTGGCTCATCCTCTTTTGATGATCTATGATCTTCTATTGCTTCTTTAATTATTTTTCTTTCTTCATCATTAAAGAAGTTTTTCATTTTTTCATCATTCATAAAGTTTCTAGCTGCAATTAAATGATGTGTTTCATGATTTTCGTACTTTCCCCAATCATGACATGCAGCTATTGCATAAAGCATATTATCATTTAAATGTAATTTAAAAGTATCATTTAAAGCAAAACATCTTCTTATAACTTCTAAAATATGAGCTAAATTATGTCCTCCATCATTTTTATCATATTCTGGAAATATTTTTTCTTCAATATAATCTTTTAAATCTTGTTTTACATTTTTAGTGTAATATTCTAATTCATTAATATCATTTGCCTCTAATATCATATTTCTTAATATGTAAAAAGGTTTGTCTACTTCCGTTTTTACTAAATCATATACGCTAAATATTACTTCATCTAATGACATTTCTGGATTTTCAAATTTAACTTTTTCAAAAATAGTTTTTAATTTTTCCATTTTTACCTCTTCGAATATTTTATTAAACAATTATTATCAGGTCAATTTACATTCTAAACAAATATTCAGAAAGCACATCATATACTTCATCTCTTGGAACCATTTTTTCGGTTTTACGCAATTCATTTAATTCTGTTATGTTTACAAATCTTATATCTTGTAGCTCACTTTCTTGAAACTTAATACTTTCTACGTTTAGACCTTGTTGTCTCAAAATGAAAAAATCATAGAATTGATTTTCAATAAAATCTTCTGCAAATACTTCTTGTTTTCTGAATGAATACATAAATCTAAATTCTTTAACTTCAACATTAAATCCAAGGTTTACACTTACCTCTTCGTTTATTTCTCTGGTTGCTGCTGATATTGAATCTTGGCCACATGAAATATGACCTGCAGCAGAAATATCCCACAAGCCTGGATTTTTCTCTTTTGTCATACTTCTTTGTTGAATTAGTATTTCATTTTTTTCATTTATAATAGCTACGACTATGGCTCTATGCCATAACCCTAGTCTGTGTACTTCTCTTCTAGGCATTACTTCTCCAGTTTTTATTCCGTTTTCATTCAAAACATCAATCAATTCTTCTTTCATATATTTCCTCCCAAATTAACTTAATCTAGCTAGAATTATAACATATAATTACCTAATTTTCATAGTATAAATAAATATTTTTTATTATAACAATGCTATTTCTCACAAAAAGAAAAACCTATGTCACATATCTCTATGTAGCACAGGCTTATGTTATCATTTATTTTGATATTTTTCTCTTATCAAATTACATTCTAAACAAATATTCAGAAAGAACATCATATACTTCATCTCTAGGAACAATTTTATCAGTTTTACGCAATTCGTTTAATTCTGTTATATTTACAAACTTTATATTTTGAACTTCACTTTCTTGAAACTTAATACTTTCAAAATTTAAGCCTTGTTGTCTCAAAACAAAGAAATCATAGAATTGATTTTCAATAAAATCTTCTGCAAATACTTCTTTTTTTCTAAATGAATACATAAATCTAAATTCTTTAACTTCAACATTGAATCCAAGGTTAACACTTACTTCTTCATTTATTTCTCGAGTTGCTGCTGATATTGAGTCTTGGCCACATGAAATATGACCTGCAGCAGAAATATCCCACAAGCCTGGATTTTTCTCTTTTTTCATACTTCTTTGTTGAAGAAGTATTTCATTTTTTTCATTTATAATAGCTACAACTATGGCTCTATGCCATAAACCTAGTCTATGTACTTCCCTCCTAGGCATTACTTCTCCAGTTTTTATTCCATCTTCATCCAAAACATCAATCAGTTCTTCTCTCATATATTTCCTCCAAAATTAACTTAATACATCTAGAATTATAACATAGATTTTCTTTTTATCAAAATAAAATTTAAAAAAGCTCTATAAAAATTTTGACACATTAATTTTACAAATTGCGCAACAGGTGTTGCGCAATTTGTATTAATTATCATCATTTTTCATCTTTTCAGTTATTTCTTGTTCTATTTCCTCAATGGTAGGTAAATTTGCTTTTAAATCTTCTGGAATAGCTTTTATTAATTCATATTCAGAAATTCCAATCGGTTTATTTATGTCTTTTAACGCATATTCAGCTTTTACTTTATTTTTTTCATTACACAATAATATACCAATAGATGGATTATCATCTTTTGTTTTTAGTATATCATCTACAGCTGATAAATAAAAATTTAATTTTCCGAGCAAATTCTGGCTGAAATTCTACTGTTTTTAATTCAACTACAACATAACATTTTAGCTTTAGATGATAAAATAATAAATCTATATAATAATCATCTCCACCAATATCTAAATGATATTGTCTGCCAACAAATGCAAATCCAGCACCTAATTCTAATAAGAATTGAGTAATATGCTTTACTAATTGGTCTTCTAAATCCTTTTCTTTATAATCTTTTGATAAAGTTAAAAAATCAAAAATATATGGATCTTTTAATGTTTGAATTGCCAACTCTGATTGAATTGGTGGTAAAGCTTTTGGGAAATTATGTGTTTTTTCTTCTGCTGTAGCTCTGTCATATAATCTATATTCAATCTGATGATTTAAAACACTTCTAGACCAACCATTCTCAATAGATTGATTCATATACCAAATTCTTTCATCTTCATTTTGTAATTTACTCATCAAAATAATATTATGTGACCAACTTACCTTTGCCAACTCTCCTCGAATGTCATAATAGTTTCTATATGTAAGAGCAAATTTAGTCATATAGTCTAAATTTCTTGATGAAAAGCCTTTAATTCCAGGAAATGCTGTGGTTATATCCTTTGACAAATTATCTATTACTTTTGTTCCCCAGCCTTGTACTTCTTTTTTTCCTAATATAATATTTCCTACTTCCCAATATAAATTTAGTAAATTTGTATTAACTGAAATAAATGCTTGTTGTTGTGCTAACTCTATTTTTTGTTTTATTAATTTTAATGTTTCTTTATAATCAGTTGGTAATAATTGATTTTTCATTTTACCTCCATTCGTGCAACACCTGTTGCGTAATTTGTTTTTTCATATTATAACATTTATTTCCAGATTTTCATTATATTTTTAAAATTTTATATATATCTTTATTGGTTATTATAAAATCAAAAAAGATGATATTGTTATTATTTTTTTACAATTCATCTTTTAAATATTTGAAAATTTATGAATTTAAAACAAAATCCTATTACAATTATGAACCTACAGATTCATAATGTTTAACGCCCTTTTCCCATGCCAATAAACAAAATAAAAGAAATACTATAGTTCCAAGTGGCATTAAACCATAAAACCAAAAATTAGATTTTCCAAATAAATACATTACTGGATAATAGTTTACAATTCCGAATGGAACTATATAAGTAAAAAATACTCTAAACCATTTTGCATAAATATCTATTGGATATTGTGCTACTTTTTTACCACCCTCAGATAGAATATTCATGAATTCAAGTCCATTGATTGTCCAAAAACAAAATGCTGCTTTTAATATGAATATTCCAAAGAAAATAATAAAACAACCTATATTTATTAAAATTAATATTATTACCTTATATAATGACCATTCTATGTTAATATTCATTAATGAGATAACAATAATTAAAATCGACTGAATTAAACGTCCAATTTTAGATATGTCAAATTCCATGCTAGTAGCTTGAATTAACAAATTTTGTGGTCTTATCATTAACCTGTCAAATTCACCTTTTCTAACAGTATCTTCAAAATGATCTAATCCTCTTAAAAACATTTCTGCAAGAGCAAAATTAAAAAATGATATTCCAAATAGAAATGCAACTTCATAAAAGTTCCAATCACCTATTTGATTAAAATCTAAAAATAAAAAATATACAGCTACTATTAAAAGAAATGTTACTAAAAAGCTTCCAAATACTGATATTAAAAAAGCTTTTCTATATTCAAGTTGTGATTTTATATTCATTATAATTGTTTTAAAATATACCTTCATTTCACCCTCCTTGAATAACAACTTTTTTTAGGGCTGTATTTAAAAGGAAGTTTCCACATACAATTAATATAAATAGCCAAATAATCTGAACCCCAAGATATTTTAGGCCATCAGAAATTACAATGTTTCCAGTATAAATTCTAGATGGTAAATCAGCAACTAAACTAGCTGGCAAAAAATAACACACTTTTTGCCAGCTAATTGGCATAAGAGCAATTGGAACAAATCCACCTCCAAAAAATTCTAATGTCCCATAAAATATTGATGTTGTACCTTTAGACGACATTGTATAAAAAATACTAATATAAAATAAATTTATAATAGATGATATTATAAACATTCCAAAAACCAAAGTAATCGTAAATAATAAAAATGCTTCTAAGCTTGCAGGTCCATTTAAATTTAACTCACCTGGCAAAAATGGAGCTATCAGGATAATTGGAATACATTTTATTGAGCATGAAGCCAATCTTGAAGAAATAGTTCTAAAGAACCATATCCAATATAAATTGATTGGCTTAATCAACTCATATACAACATTTCCATTTTCTATTGATGATTTTATTTCTCCTTCAGTAACATGATTAATTAATGAATAAAAAATTTGTCTAAGCCAAACATATGATACTAATTGCTCTAATGATATATTTTTTCCTGAAGCATTTTTATAAAACGCTATAAATATTAATATTTGCATAATTGCCCAAAAAAGCTGTGTAAACATTCCTGCAATTGCAGATGCTCTATATTGCAAAGCCATATTATACCTTAGCTTAAAATATGAAATGTATTTTTTCATTTATAGCTGTATTCCTTTCTAAATTCTATGTCTATTTTTTTAATTCAGTATATAATTTCACAATTATGTCATCTGTAGCCATTACTTTGATATTTACATCTAATTTTTAAAATCAAATAATTCAAAACGATATTTTTGTTTAACTTCTGGATATTTTTGATGATCTACTTCTGACATAAACATCTCTAAAGGTCTTGCAGCAAAATCTACTCCTTTAACACATTCAGCTGGGTAAAATGGCTTATAAATTATATATTCTTCTTTGTTTTCTGAATGTCTTGCAGTTCCAATAATTTCAAATAAATATAATGTTGGTGTCTCTCTTAGTTGTTCTTCTGTCATTTTCTCTCTCTTAAAATGTTTTACAATATCTCCCTTATTAAATTTTCTTTCCATAATAAATTCCTCCTTATTTTTTAATTCTATTTTTATTTAACTATTCCATTAATCATAGAGAAAAACTCTTCCTTCTCATCAGTTGGATAATATCCTTCAATTTTTCCAAGCATTTTTCCGCTTTTAAACAATAATAAAGAAGGTAGTTTTTTAATTTCATATTTATTCATCAAGCTATCAGTAAAACTAATCTTGTAATATTTTGTATCATCTGGCATACCCTCTGTTATTTCTTTTAAAGGAATTGACTTTAATAAACACTCAACATTTTCAGGATCATATATTTCAATAAATGTTAAATTATCTCTTTTAATCTTATCTTCTATCATATCCTCTGTTGCCATAAAAGCTTCCATTAGAGCTACAGCTCCATAGCGATCAACAAACAAATCTTTTCTTGTTCTCTTATCTTCATCAATTTCTTTTTTAATTTGATTATATTCTTCATCTGTTTTAGCCAAGAATATAGCTTCCATAGGACAAGTTGGTATACAAAGACCACATGAATTACATTTGCTATTGTCAATCTCCAAAGTTTTCTTTTCTTCATTCCACTTTATTGCTCCCGCTTTGCATGTAGGTGGAGCTAAACACTCTGGAGCATTATCACATATTTTAAAATTAATTAGAATTGCCATTATTTATTCCTCCTTAACATATTTACATTAGATACTAATTTATTAATAAAATAATCAACCTGTTCTTTAGTATTATTAATATCAAAACTAACTCTTATAGGAAAATATTCTTTAAGATTAGCATGACATGCAACCAATACATCTGAAGGTTTAGGTTCAGATGTGTTACAAGCAGAACCATTTGAAAGATTTATATTATTAGCCTCAAGTATAATTGCAAGCTCATTTCCATCTGCATTTAAAAAAGCAATATTTGAAGTATTTGGTATTCTATTTTCTATATCTCCATAAATATGTATACCATCTAATTTACTCTTAATTTGTTCTTCAAAATAATCTCTTAATTCTTTAACTTTTTCGATGCTTTTTAAGTCATCATCAACTATTTTTTCAACAGCTTTCCCTAATCCAACAATATAAGGTACATTTTCAGTTCCACCTCTTCGGTTATTTTCTTGATGTCCAAATAATAGTGGAGTGTATGGAGTACCATTTTTAACATATAATATTCCAACTCCTTTTGGTGCATGAATTTTATGTCCAGAAAATGAAACTGTATCAACACCAAGCTCTTTAACATCTACTTTTATTTTTCCAACAGCTTGTGTGCAATCACAGTGAAATAGAATATTATGTTCATGTGCTATTTTACAAAATTCTTTAATTGGATAAATATTACCAAGTTCATTATTAGCTAGCATTACTGTAATTAAGAAAGTATCTTCATTAATAGCATTTTTTAAATCTTCAATATTAATTCTTCCTTTATCATCAACCTCTAAATAAATGATCTCAAAGCCACGTGTCTCTAGGTAATTCATTGTTTCTAAAATCGAAGCATGTTCCATTTTAGAAGTAATAATTCTCTTTTTTCCATTACTGTTTCTCGCAGCACTCATAATAGCTGTAACATTACTCTCTGTAGCAGAGGCTGTAAAAATAATTTCACTATCTTCTGCATTTAATAATTTAGCAACATTAGACCTTGCTTTATTAATAGCTTTTTTTGTCTGTTTTCCAGACTCATATAAACTACTAGGATTAGCAAAACTTTCTTTCAAATATGGTAACATTTCGTTTAAAACATCTTCATCAACTTTTGTAGTAGCATTATTATCAACATAAACTTCCACTTATTTACCCTCCCTTTCTAAAATACGAACAATACCATTATTGGCATCAAGTTCTATTAAATCATTGTCTTTTATCACTTTTGTTGCATTCAAAGTTCCAACTATACATGGAACATTAAATTCTCTTGACAAAATAGCTGCATGACAAGTAATTCCACCTTCATCAGTTATAAAACCTCTTGCTTTTTCCATTGCAGCAATATAATTAGGTAATGTCATAGTTGAAATGATTATATCACCAATATTAACATTTGAAATATCTTCATATGAATTAAGAATTTTTGCTCTACCAACAATACAACCCATATTGGCTATCATTCCAGTAACTACATCATCAGAAGGTTCTATTTTTTGCTTTGTTTCGCTTCTTTTTTGTACATCTATATATCTAGTAAGAATATTATCAACTTTTTGAGCTTCATCACCAACAAAAGAAGTAACTTTTTCATCTATTGTAATAATAGCATATTCTTTCTCTCTATCGTGAGCTCTTTTTATATAATCTTCAACCTTATGATTTATTAGTAAATCACTAATTTCATCAGCAGTTAACATTAATAATTCTTTTTTAGGAATATTATATTCATTGCTTATTTGTGAAAATAAAGTATGTCTAGCTAAGAAAAACAACCTATCTTGAACAGTAGCCATAAAAGTTCTAAGAAATACAAATTTTCTCATTGAAGAAATCATACTCTTGTCATCTTCTGTAAATGGATATTTATTAATAAGCTCAGTAACTTCTTTTTCTCTTTTTTCTCTAGCATTTAGTATATCTTCAATCTTTCTATCTATATCTGTTGTTATTAAATAATTAATTCTATCTTCATATTCTTTATATGTAAAAGCTTGTTCTTCAATAAGAATTGGGCCTTTCATCCATGAATATCTTTCTACATGTTTTTTTATAAGTTCTTCTCTTAACTCATCATTTTCTTTTATTTTTTTGGCAATTCTAAGTAAATCTAATGGTTCTTCATTATAAAAGATTTCTTCAGGATTAGGACAAGTTGATAAAATGTTAAAAATAGTATCAACATCTTCATGTTCATTTACTACTTTTGCAATAATTTCTTTTACCCTTCTTTCCAAATAATCATCTGGTATTAAGCTAAAAGGAGCTCCGGTTTTTACAAAATATTTTCTAAATCTTTCGAATTCTTCAATAGAATTTAAATCATTTTTTCTAGAAGATAAATCTTTTATATAATCTTCAATTTGTTCTGAAAGCTTAATTTCATTATTAGCCAATTTTATAAAAAACTGATTATCTTCATTAAATTTTTTATCAAAAAAATTATGTATCGCTTCTTGGGTAGTAGTTTCATGATATTCTTTACCATTTAACATTAGCATATTATCAGGCTTTAAATCAAATCCTAAAACATCATATATATTTTTACTTTGTCTTGCTAACACAACATTAGAATATTTAACAAAATATAAAACTAAACGTGTAACATGAAAATTCCATTTAACACTCTTAGCATATTCTACAATTTTTGTAATCTCTTCATTTATTGTTGTTATAGGTCTAGCTTGTATTAAATAAATCTCATTTCCATCTATAACCCATTCTATATCTACTGCAGTTTCATATAATTTTTCTATTCTTTTAGCAATTTGCCCTAATTCTAAAAAAATTTTTTTATCTACTACATTTCCTTTAACATCATATAATGTATTATTTTTTATTTCATAGTGGGTAACTGTATTAAGACCTATGTCTATTTGAATAATATCTTCTCCTGTAATTGGATCTTTTGAGAACAATGTACCATAACACTCACTAACAATCATTTCTTGTACAATTACTGCCATTTTAATTGGTATAGTAATATTATTTTTTAATTTGTATATTAGAACTCTTGCAGAAAAACAGGATTCTATACAACCAATTATTTTAGATTCAATCTCTTCTTTTTTAACATTTAAAAAGCTATCAAATAAACCTGCCCAAGAGTTATCACTACTGTCTTCAATATTGGCAGAAGACCTAACTGCATATACTGTATCTTTTAATGATGTTAAATTATCTTTAACAAATTGTTTTATTCTTGGAGTAGCTTTTGTATCTTTGAACAAATCTCTTATTTTTTTAGATATTTCTATAAAGTTTTCAAAATTTAATTCTTTAAGTAAATCATCAATTTTTTCTTTAATATTATTTGCTTCAAGGAACTCATCAAAAAAACTTGTATCTAAAACAAAAAAGTTTGGAACATTATAATGATTTTCATTTAGCTTAACTAATGAATTTCCTTTACCGCCTAAATCAAATTTGCTCATAAATCCCTCCTAAAAATCATTTCTATTGCGTAACATTCTATCATTATTTATTTATTATTTCAAGAATTTTAATTTTATAAATAAAAACTCCTCTTTAGCGGTATACTGCTAAAAAGGAGTTTTAAAACACTATATTTTTAATTCATTATAGAGCTTTGCAATTATATCATCTGTAGACATTTCTTCAATGTTCATATCTATTACTTCAACCTGGTTTGTAAGTTTTTCTAAAATATTTGCCATAGAATCATCATTATGTTTTAAAACAATACTTGCACTTTCTTCCGTTTGTTCTAAAATAGTTATATTAGGAATACTAATTTTTGTATTGGTATACTTAAACTTTATGTTCATTTTTCTATTTTCATTATATTTACTCTTAATTTCGTTCAAACTTCCATCATATAATATTTTGCCTTTTCCAATTAGAATAATTCTTTCTGTTAATGCTTCAATATCTTGCATATCATGTGTAGTAAGTATTATTGTAACCTTAGTTTTTTCATTAATTTGTTTGATACACTTTCTAAGTGCAAGTTTTGAAACAGCGTCAAGTCCAATAGTTGGCTCATCTAAAAATAATATCTTAGGATTGTGCAGAAGTGCACTTGCAATTTCGCATCTCATTCTCTGCCCTAAACTCAATTGCCTTGTTGGAATATTTAAAATATCATCTAATTTCAAATATTCTTTTAGTTCTCTTAATTTCTCTTCGTATTCTTTTTGAGGAATTTCATATATATCTTTTAAAAGCTCAAATGAATCAATTGGTGGGACATCCCACCACAATCCAGATCTTTGTCCAAATACAACGCCTATATTTTTTACATATTTTTTTCTGTTTTTCCATGGAATATATCCATTAACTTTACATTCTCCAGATGTAGGAACTAAAATACCTGACATAATTTTAAGAGTGGTAGACTTTCCAGCACCATTTGGTCCGATATATCCCACTATTTCACCTTCTTTAATAGAAAAACTTATATCTTCTAAACTATTAATTATTGTGTATTCTCTTTTAAAAAAGGATTTTATTGCATTCTTTAATCCAGCTTCTCTTTTAGATACTTTAAATTTTTTTGAAATATGATTAACTGTTATTATTTCCTTTTCCATTAATATCTCCCCTATGATTTTTAACAATGTTCTATATATTTTGGTGTGTTGATTCTATCATTCCTAACTCTTTGGGTTGCGCCATCTATTAAGCCAAGTGGAACATTTAATGAAGCTCTTGCAATTTGATTTGGAGTAATAATATATGAAGGTATAGAATAAACTCCACTTTTCATATCTTGAAAAAAATTATCAGATTTTTGATCATGAAAATGGCTCACTAATTCTACTTCATGTATTTTATCGTCTCTATTAAATGTTGATAAACCATTATTTCGAATCTGTTCTTTTACATATTCTATATATTTATCTAATAAATCAAATTCTGCCCTTTGCTCGCTTGGTATCATTTCGCTATATTTATCATATAAATACAAAACTATATCTAAAACACTATTTTTCCCATTAGATAATGATAATTGCTTTATTCTACTTGGGTCAATTTTAACTCCATCACCATCTTTCATTTTTGTATGCATATTCCATTTGTCAACCTTAGGGCTATTTAAATCACTATATTTTCCATACCTTGTAGCAAGCATTTTATATTCTATCGATTTTAAATGGCTGTCGTCTTTTCGAGATATGATTTTACTTTTGTGTTCATCTATATCGTCAAATGAAAAATCCTCTCCTTCTATTAGATCTAATGAATAATAATTGCTTGATAACATTTCATCAATTTGAAAATCAAAAAGGAACTTAAGTTTTTTGACATCTTCTTTATATTCCCCACTAGTAAATTCATTTACCCATTGCTCCCATTTAGAATAATACTTTCCTTTTTCTTCTTCAGAAGCAGTATTATTTGCTATCCTTTCTTTAATACTTTTATTCTCTTCTTGGAAATATGGGTTATATAATCTATTCATTCTCCATTTTAGCCATTGGTCCCATGTTTCTAATAAACCTTCTATGCTATAAGAAAAGAAAATTGATTTTTTTTCATCAATTCCTTTTGAATTTCTTCCAATTTGTGAAACTAAACCTCTTTTATCTATTGAATTCTTATCTTTTTTTAATGAAAAATGAAAAAACATTTTAGATAAATCTTCATAAGATAATTGGCTTATATTTATGAATTCAATATTTCCATTATTATCTTCCTTGTTTAAATTTCCTTGGTATAATCCTTTTTGTTTTTTTAATATAGCAGTTTGTTTTGATTTTTCTTCCATTGCTTAAATGATTTATCCTTCCATATCTTTAATTGCTTTTAATAAGTGTTCAAATAATATTGGAGTATTTGCAAGCCTCTCATCTTTTGTTTTAACCATTTCTTCAAATTCATCAACAGAATAAAATTTTACTTGTTCGACTTCTTCCTTTTGTAATTTTATATTTTCTAAATTAATGTTTTGCGTACTGATATATAAATCAACAAAATGATTATTATAAATTTTCTCACCTTTATTAAATCTTATTGTAGGTGATTTAAAAGTATCTACTAAATTTATTTTTTCATTCTCAACATTAATTCCAAGTTCTTCGCTAAATTCTTGTATTGCTGCATCATAGCTTGTTTTCCCAGCACTAATATGGCCTGATGCTGAAGCGCACCACTTGCCTGGATCAGATTTTTTCGTTAATGCTCTTTGTTGTAATAGTATTTTACCATCATTAATTATAAATAATTGTATTACTTTATGCCAATCTCCATCTCTATGAACAGCACTTCTTTCTTTTGATTTATTAATTGGAATTCCATTTTCATCTAAAATATCAATATATTCTTCCATAAACTTAGCTCTCCTTTATTTTCCTTAATGTTCTGTTTAATTTTCAAACATACCTTCTAATTTTTTCCAACTTTATGCCCCTTTTTTATAATTTATATAATTCCTTTAAAGGAATATTTTCTCTTTCAGCTAATTCCTTAATACTTTCATATTCTGGGTATATATAAACTTTTCCTTTGGGAGTTAGTATTTTCTTTCCAGAAATTTTCCCATATTTTGTATCTATTTCAACTATTTCACGTTTTAGTTCAGCCCTATCTACTTTATAATATCTTGCGCCAATAGTCGTTGTTTCTCTAAAAATTATTTCTAATAAATCATCTAAATTTTCTTTTTGACATATTACCTCAAGCTTATATGCGGGTCTATTTTTCTTCATATAAATAGGAGTATAGAAAACATCATTTGCATTATTTTTAAAGAGTTTTTCCATTGTATATCCAAGTTCTTCGCCATTAGAATCATCAATATTAGTTTCAATTACATACATATCAGACTGTGAACTTATCATCTCACCATAATATACCTTTAAAAGGTTAGAATATCCAATATCCTTAAAACCTGCGCCATACCCAACTTTTTCTAGCTTCATCTCTGGCATCATTGTATAATCTTTTGCTAATGTTGATATTATCGCTGCCCCTGTTGGAGTAACAAGTTCTGTATCAACATCAATTTGTTTAAATTTAACATTTTCATTAGCAAATATTTGCGAAGTAGCAGGTACTGGAACACTCATTTTTCCATGAGCACATTCTATAAATCCATGTCCTTCATTTACTACGCTTGAAATAATAGCATCTGGATCAATTTTGTTAATTAAAATTGCTGTTCCTACAATATCTATTATTGAATCTATTGCTCCAACCTCATGAAAATGTACTTGTTCTATTGGCTTTCCATGAACTTTGCTTTCAGCCTTAGCCACTTTTAAAAATATTTCTTTGGCTAGTTTTTTAGTTTCGTCATTTAAGCTACTTTTATCAATAATTTCATTTACATCATACAAGTTTCTATGTTCATGATGATGATCATGTTCGTGGTCATGTTCATGGCCATGGTCTTGATCTTGGTCTTGGTCAGACTCGTGGTCTTGATTGTGACAATTATGTATATGATGAATATGTCCATACTCATCTTTACCATCAATAATAACATTTACATATCTACCATTAATTCCATATGAATCTTTTTTAGAAATTTCAATTTTATATCCATCGATATTTAGCTTATTAATTTCATTTAAAAAATAGCTTTCATCATCAATAATATCAAGTAATGCACCTAATACCATATTACCACATATTCCACTTGAGCAATCAAAATATAATATTTTCATTTTTCCCTCACTTTTATTATTCAAAAACTTCTGATACTTTAGTTAATAAATTTCTAATTTCCAAATGTTGTGGGCAAATTCTTTCACATTTACCGCATTTTATACAATCTGAAGCTTTTCCATGATCTGCTTGTGTATGTACATTATAATAATATCCTGCATTCCAATCTTTAAATTGTACTTTTGCATTATAACAAGAAAATAAATCTGGTATTGATATTTTCATTGGACAACCATCTACACAATATCTACATGCAGTACATGGAATTCCTCCTATATTTCTTAAAAATTCTCCAACTTTTAACACAGTCTCCATTTCATTTTGATTTAAAGGCTTAAATTCTTTCATATAGCCAACATTATCTTTAAGTTGTTCAAAACTACTCATTCCAGACAAAACTTTATACATTCCATCAAAACTAGCTGCAAATCTTACTGCATAACTTGCATAACTCATATTCTGATTTAAATCATCAAATAATTTTTTGGCCTCATCTGGTAAGTTTACTAAACCTCCACCTTTAACTGGTTCCATAACCAATACTGGTTTATTAAATTTACGGCATACCTCATATACTTTTTTAGATTGCACACTTGCCGATTCATAATCTGCATAATTAAACTGTATTTGAACTATTTCAACTTCTGGATGCTCTGTTAATATTTGTTCTAGCATTTCTGCTGTATCATGGAATGAAATGCCTAAATGTTTTATTTTTTCTTCTTCTTTTAGTTTTAAACACTCTTGATAAGCATTAGTGTTTTGAAAATGTTGATAAGTATTTCTATCTTGTGCATGCATTAAATAATAATCAAAATATTCAACACCACACCATTCTAACTGATTTTTAAAAAAAGTTCTTATTTCATCTTGTGACCCAAAATAGGGTTTTGTTAATTTATTAGTTAATATATAACTTTCTCTTGGATATCTTTTAGCTAAACATTCTCTAATTGCAATTTCACTTTTCCCGCCTAAATATCCATGTGCTGTGTCAAAATAATTAAAACCTTGTTCCATATAGTAATCAATCATTTTTTTGAATTCATCATAATCAACTTCTCCTTCACTCATTGGAAGTCTCATACATCCAAAACCTAATTTCTTTTCCATAAAAAACTCCATTCCTTTCCCCGACAACAATTTATATACTTATATCATATTTTTATTAAAAATAAAATAATTAACTAAGCAAAATTGTATAAATTTTGACAAATTCACTATTCCGAGGTATAATGGAAGTCAACATAAAATAAACAAGGAGGTTTTTTTAATGATAAAAAAAATAATATCATTATTTATTATACTTAGCATGATGGTTGTATTTATTCCAATTACAACGAATAAATCCAATGCTGCTAGTTCAAACACTAAAACAATAAACATATTATTTATAGGAAATAGTAAAACTTATTATAATAATATGCCGGCAATGTTAAGCAACATGCTTTCTAAATCAGGTCAAAAAAACAATTATAAAGTATTAGCTAAGGGAAGTATGAGTTTGAATTTTCATTACCATTACATCAAAAATAACCCTGAACAAATGAAAAAACTTTTTAATGGTGAAAAAATATAATATCATATTTTAAATGAACAAACAGATTCCTTAGAATACTAAATACATATGACATGATTTCTAAAGAAGAAACAAAAATAATACTTAATTCAACATGGAGTTATTCTTCTTTATTAGATGAAGAAATTAATACTACAATTTCTAATTTTGAACTAACAAAAGAAGCAATAATGGCTTCAGGATACACTAATTGCGAAATAGCTTATTCAGGAACAGCATTAAAAAAAGTAAGTGATGAAATGAATAGACCACGCGGAACTCTTACAAAGCAAGAATTATTTTCAGATGAAAGACATACTACTCAACTTGGCTCATATATAGAAGCATTAGCAATATATAAAGCAATGTTTAATTCTAATATGGTAGCCAACTATGCTGGTAGTGTTTCTGCAGAAAAAATGCAAAAATCTAAAGATAACTATGTTATTATTAAAGATTTTAAATATAGAAAAAGACCTTATTCAAATCAAAAAGATTTAAACAAAAGGGCCTTTAATAAGTCAAGTTTAAATAAAATTAATGAATATCAAAAAATAATAAATTTTGTAAATCGCTCATTTTGATTATTAAATATAACAATAATAAATGTTCTATAGTTTTAAATGAAGTACTTTGGCACTCAAACTAAAATTATAGAACATTTCTTTTCTTTATTTTTCTTCATCTGCATAGCAAGTACATTAGATATTATAACTAGTATTCCAAAAAACTGAGCAATGTAAAAACTCATGGTTATTCTCCTCATAATATAAAATTTATACGATTTTGGTGTAATAATAAACATTCGCAATATCTTTAAATCCCATTTTGTTATACATTTTAGCAGGATAAAAGCCCTTTTCAGTTTGTAAAAATGCAACTTCTATATTTTTTTCTCTACATTTTTCTAGCTGTTTTATTAAAGCAACTTTACCTATTCCTTTTTTTCTATAATTGCTTTTTATGCTGAAGCTAAATATACCTAAAATATGATCATTATAAATACTTTCAGTTGTACCAACTACTTGGCCATCTGCCTTAATAAAATAAAAATCACCTTTTGTTTCTTTATCTTTTTGATTATATTTGTAACCTTTTTTATAACCATCATCTAGGTTTCCATATGGATCATCATTATCACCTGTTTGATAATTTTCTACTAGAATTTTGCCAAATTTATCATAATCAAAAGTTTCGATAAGATCGACATTCATATCGCAATTTGTTTTAATCTTATCTAAATTATTAAAATCTGTAAAAACTTGCCATACTTCTTCTGACAGTAACTGATATTTTTCTTTTGGAAAGTATTTATCTCTATTATTGTATAATTCTTTCATGTTTGGAGTTACATATATAACTAGCTTTCTGTTCATCTCTTCAAATTTTTTACTTGCTATATTTATGATATTTTCGAATTCTTTTTCATTACTAGCAGCAACGTTTGAAATAAAATTACTATACTCATCTTTTATCATTGTGTTATGTATTAAGTCAAATTCTTTTTCTCTATATACATCAAAGTTCATATTTACTAAGCTTCTGATATATGTATCATAAATATCTTTTATTAAATCATTCATAATATATTATTCCTTTTTGGTTTCATACATTTTTTTATTTTTTCTCTAATGAATAGTCAACAATACTATCAATATGAGATTGCGTAGTGTCAAAAATTGGTATGTTTAAATCGTTTTGTTTAACTAACATTTCAATTTCAGTACAACCTAGAATAATTCCCTCAATACCTTTTTCATTTACCATATTATTAATTACATCAACAAAGTATTTTTTAGAATTCTCATTAATTTGACCCTTACACAATTCATCAAAAATGATTCTATCAATTTCATTAATTTCTTCTTCATTTTGAGGTACCGAAACAGTTAAATCATTTTTCTTTAACCTATCTACTAAAAAATTCTCTGTCATTGTATATTTGGTTCCTAATAAACCTACATTATATACTTTACTTTTTTTACATTTATCTGCAACACAATCTGCAATGTGTATTAGTGGTATATTAATTTGATTTTGAACATAATCTGCCAATTTATGCATAGTATTTGTTGCAATTGCTATATAATCTGCTCCTGCTTTTTCTAATATTCGAGCTATTTTAGCAAGTTCTACTCCAATTTTTTCCCATTCATTAGTTAGCATTAATTTTCTAATTTCTTCAAAATTAACATTATAAATAATCATTCTTGCACAAGTTAAATTTCCTGCTAAATCATTTACTTGTTTATTTATTCTTTCATAATAGTGGATTGATGATTCATAACTCATTCCTCCAATTATTCCAATTGTTTTCATTAAAATTTCCTCCTTAGTTCAATTTTCCATAATACATATCACTAAACATTCCTGCCTTATTAATCAACTCATCAAACTTTCCTTCCTCTTCTATATGTCCCTTATTAAGAACTATAATTCTATCACAATTCTTTAGAGTAGTTAATCTATGGGCAATAGCAATTATTGTTGTATTATTTTCTTCTTTCATCTTTTCTATTTCTGCTTGTATATGCTTTTCTGAAGTATTGTCTAGTGCCGAAGTAGCCTCATCTAATATAAGAATTTTAGGCTTTCTCAAAAAAATTCTAGCAATTGCAATTCTTTGTCTTTGGCCACCAGATAAATTATTTCCGCCTTCAGAAACCATTGTATCAAATTTTTCTGGTAATCCATTTATATAATCATATATATAAGCCCTTTTTGAAGCTTCTTCTACTTCTTCTTTTGAAACCTCTCTATCTATACCATAAGTAATATTATCATAAATTGTTCCAGCTATTAAAAATGGGCTTTGTGGCACTAAAGCAATCATTTGAGAAATATCTTTTCTTGATAAATTATTTAAATTAATATTATCAACAATTATTGTTCCATTTGCTTTTTCTAATTTGCAAATTGATTTTATTAATGATGATTTACCACACCCTGATGGTCCGGCTATTCCAAGATAAGTTCCTTTTTCTATATCAATACTAAAATTATCAAGTATCACTTTGTCTTCATTTTCTGGATAGGTAAATGTGATATTTTCCATATTTATTATTTCATCAGTAATTTTGTTTTCTGATTTCGAATTTATCGGTAAATAAGAAAAGTCGTTCTCTATTTCTGTCATTTTAAAGAAATCTGTTGCAAGAACTGTACATTCTGAAACTTCATCGAAAATTCTATGTAATTCTTCTAGTGGTTTAAGCAGTTGATTAAAACATAAATATGCTGTTAAAACACTACCAACAGAAATAATGTTTTTCGTTGCCAAATAAGTTGAGACTCCAATAACTAAAACAGTAAATACAGCTTGATTTATGAATTTCAAACAATCATATAAAGCCATCGCCTTATGATGTTTCATTTCTTTTGCTCTTAAAAATTCAGATTTATTATCAAATCTATTTGTTTCAAAATCTAAACTATTACAGATTCTTATTACTTCAATTCCATTTATTAATTCAACAATAGTTCCATCCATTTCTGACTTACTATTTAATAATTCTACTCTAATACCCTTTTGGCTCTGAATCTGTTTTAAAACTATAAACACTCCAATTGGTATTACTAACATCATTGGTAAAGCTAAAGATATTGGAAGTGTTATAAATATAATAACAATTGCAGCAATACTATTAAATATTGCAGGTGCAAAATCCATAAATAATAATTTTTCTAATTTTATCGTACCATCAAGACATCTATTCAATCTTCCATGAATATTTCCTGTCATATTCTTTCTAAAATATGACAACGGTGCCATTAAAAGAGACTTTATTACCATCCCTCTTGCTTTTTTCTCTGTTTTTGTTGCTACATCTTCTACTAATACTCTTCTTATGATTTTGATTATTTCATTAACAACATTTACTATTAATATAAAAATAAGAAATGGTATTACTTTATCAAATGAAATAAATTTTTTTGATAAAATATCATCAGTAAGCCAACCTATTGCTTTTGGCGTCATCTGAGCTAATATAGCTGAAATAATCATTATTAATACTATTATTATAAATCTTAGTTTTTGCTTCTTATCTAATAATCTATATATCTTTTTTAAAACTTTAGATAAATTATTTTTCTTCATCTTTACTCCTTTTAATAATTTGTTTCATTATAATATATTATCAATAAAAATAAAAGCCTTCATTTCATACTTCTTCTACTAATTATTCTTCCAAACCAATATAATCTTTAATTACATTTATAACTTCATCATGAACTAATCCATTACTGATTACAGCACCTTTAATACTTTGATCATATCGTTGCTTGTCTCCAAATATATTTGTAACTTTTCCACCCGCTTCTTCAACAATTACTTTAACAGCAGCAATATCACAATTTCTACGTTTTGTGTCAGGATATATAGCTAAATTAAACTCGCCACTCGCAACACACATACTTGCTCTTATAACACTTCCGATTCCGACAAAATAAGTCTTCTCTCCTAATTTTTTTACTACATCAAATATATTGTATTCCGCTTCTGGCCACATATCAAAATGTGAAACACTTCTCATATCATCTAATAAAATAGAATTAACACTCATCTTATCATCATTTTTATATGCACCTTTTCCTTTTATAGCACTATACATATTATCTGTAAAAGGGTCATAAACAACACCTACAACAGGCTCACCATCTATTACCAATGCTAGTGAAAAAACTGCAACTGGAATATGCCTTGCATACATAGAAGTTCCATCAATAGGGTCACATACCCACATATAATTACTTTTTCCAAATTGTTCTTCCTCACCATCTACGGCATGGTCAGGATATTTTTCTTTTACTTCTTTTATCAAATAAGAATTAATTTCTGTATCTGCCAAAGTCACAATTGTTTTATCGTCTTTATATTTTTCACCATTAGGATGATTAAAATATTTTAACATTATTTTCCCTGCATATTGGGCAATATCTTTCGCAAAATTAAGATATTCATCATATTTATTCATCTTCAATACCTTCTTTTTTATTTTTATTTGTTACTATAATTATCAGGAAATAAACAATTTCACTATGGTTTCAATCTGCTTGGTCCTCTAAATAAAAACATTGTTTCCTTTAAAGACCCTGTTTCTAATAGTAACATAGTAACTCTTTCTACTCCAATAGCAAATCCACCATGTGGAGGACAGCCATATTTAAAAAATTCAAGGTAAAATTTTACATCTTCACCTAATCCTTTTTCATAAGCCTGTTTGCACAATTCTTCATATCTATGTTCTCTTAGTGCAAGAGTTGTTATTTCGCACCCTTTCCAAATAAGGTCTGCTCCAATAGGAATCCCATTTTTTCTCTTGTGATAAAACGCTCTTTTATTAGCGCTAAAATCTGTTATAAAAACAAATTCATGTCCATATTTTTCTTTAATATATTCAGAAGCAAGTTTCTCTGATTCAGCATTCATATCTCCAACATCTTCATAATTCATTTTAAAATCATATTTTTTCTCTAATTCTTCATATAATTCTTCTAACTTTATTCTTGGAAAAGGTCTAGTTGGTATAACAACGTCAACATTAAATAATTCTTTTATTTTTATTCCATATTCTTCTTTAACTTTTTTTAATGAATATATCAATAATTCTTCTTCAAAATTTATTAATTCTTCTAAATTCTCTACATAGCTCATCTCAATGTCAAATGAATTAAATTCAGTTGCATGTCTGTATGAATTTGAATTTTCAGCTCTAAATGCAGGTGCTACTTCAAAAACTTTTTCAAAGCCACTAGCCATTGCCATTTGCTTATAAAATTGAGGGCTCTGCGCTAAATATGCCTTTCTATCAAAATATTTTACTTCAAAAACATTTGAGCCAGATTCACTTGGAACACTTATGAATTTTGGTGTGTGAATTTCCACAAAATTCTTCCTTAGTACAAATTCTCTCATAGCATTTATAAGACAAGTTTGTACTTTAAACATTAACAAATTTTTTTCATTTCTTAAATCTAAAAATCTATAGTTTAATCTAGTACCTAATAGTGCGGACTTGCTATCTCTATAGTTTAATGGTAATTCTTCTAAACATTTACTAGTAACTATAATTTCTGTTGGTATTAATTCCTTTCCATTTAATTTTACTTTTTCATTTTCAAGTATTGTTCCTTTTATTTTAACTGTACTTTCAACTGTTAAATTAGAAATTATTTCATTAAGTTCTTTATTTTCTTCATTTTTTTCAATGGTAACTTGTAATTTTCCGGAACTATCTCTCACAATTAAAAATTGAACATATTGCAAATCTCGAATATTATCAACAAATCCCTCAATAGTTACTTCTTTGTTAATATACTCGTTTATATTTTGAAAATATATTTCTTTCATCTTATATACCTCCTCCTACTCTGAATATATAATAAAAAAAACAGTTATATTGTCCACATAGGGACGAATAA
>CAMYZH010000003.1 GCA_947303785.1 uncultured Clostridium sp. | reverse complement strand
AATTTAAAGGTAAAAAATATTGTATTTTCTATGTTAATAACACCAGTATATTTAGTGGGATTATTTATCGTAATGTGTACATTTCAATATTTATATGCAAGCAGAAATGAGCTTGATAAACAAAAGAAATATATTGATGAAAACATCAAAAGTACAAGAATGGCTTACAATATAGCCGTTGATGAAGTAGAAATTGACAATACTGATAATATGGATGATGAAACTATTGCTAAATATAGTGATTTATTAAAACAGGTTACGATTGTTGATGAAGAAACTACAATAGCAAATTTAGCAGAATATAAAGATACTGAAGGCTATTATACTTATCAATCTACACAACTTGGTTTATATAATGTTGCAGGAAAAACAAGACCAGTATATATAACTCCAAGAGAAATAATAAGTGGTGCAAATAGAACTTATAATAATAAAACATATCAATATACACATGGTTATGGTGTTGTAATTTCAGAAGCATCAAAAGCTGATGAGGCTACAGGAGGAATTCATTACGTTCAATCTAAATATACAAATAATGAAGATAAAATAAAAATTGCCGAACCAAGAATATATTTTGGTATGGCAACTAATGATACTATTGTTACCAATGTAAAAGACAAAAAAGAGTTTGATTATCCAACTTCAAGTACAGAATATGCTGAAAGTGAATATACAGGAAAAGCTGGAATTAATGCTAACCTTTTTGATAGAGCTGTTCTTTCTGTTTCTGAAAATAATTATAAATTATTATTTAATGGTAGTATGACATCTGAAAGTAAAATATTGATGAATAGAAATGTAAGAGAAAGAGCTAGAACTTTATTACCATATTTGATTTATGATGAGTCACCTTATATGGTAATTAGAGATAATGGCGAACTTGTATGGGTTTTAGATGCATATACAACTTCAAATAGTTACCCATTTTCACAAAAAACTGATATTCAAGTTGATGGTCACAATAAAGAAATAAATTATATTAGAAATTCGATTAAGGTTATAATTGATGCATATGATGGAACAACTTTATTCTATATAACAGATACAACAGATCCAATTGCGATGTTATATTATAATATATATCCTGAACTTTTTGTTTCAAGAGATGAATCAATACCGGAAGATATACAAAAAAATATTGTTTATCCAGAATTTTTATATAAAATACAAGCAAAAGTTTTAGAAAGATATCACAATGTAAATACAGAAATATTGTATAGAAGTGATGATGTATGGCAAGCAGATAGGCAGCTTGGTTCGACAGAGGCTGAACCTGTATATGTGGAACCATATTATACATTATTAAAAACCTCAAATTCACAGACTGAGGAATTAGGTTTAGTTTTACCATATACAAAAACTAATAAACAAAGTTTGAATTCTTATTTAGTTGGAACTTATAGAGATGGAAAAAACAATTTAACAATTTATAAATTGATTTCAGATACTACTCTTCCTGATATTCAACAATTAAATGTTCAAATTGATCAAGACAAAGTTATTTCAAATGAACTTGATAAGATTAATACCACAGGAACGGAGATAATTAGAAAAACATATACTATTCCTGTTGATAATCATATTTTATATATTGAGCCAGTTTATCAGGTTTTATTAAATGAACAGTCAAAGGTTCCAACATTGAAGAAAGTTATTGTAGCATCAGGAACTAAAGTTGCAATGGGAGATGATTTGGTTAGTGCTTTAACTAATCTTTTAACAGATTCAGCAAGTACTATAGAATTTGTAAATACTCAAGACAGAGAACAACTTATAGAAGCTATAATTAAAGCAAATGCCAATTTAAAAGAATCTACTGATGCAAAGGATTGGGAGCTTATAGGTTCTGATTTAGAAAGACTTCAAACATTGATTGACCAATTAGAAGAAGTTAATAATCAAGGACGTAATAATAGTCAAAAAAGAAGAAATATTATAGAAGAATTTATAGAAAATTAGATAATTAGAGATGTATTTTATAAATTAATATAAAGGAGAAAAAAGATGAATTTAGCAAACAAATTAACTATTTTTAGAATTATTTTGGTTCCTGTAATGGTAATATTTGCATATTTACCAATTAAGCAAAGCTTTTATGGAGTAGCACTTGCAATGATTATTATGGATGTAATTTTCATAATTGCATCTATAACAGATAAACTTGATGGTTATATTGCAAGATCTAGAAACCAAGTAACAACTTTTGGTAAATTTTTAGATCCTCTTGCAGACAAAATATTAGTTTTAGCTGCAATGCTTATGTTAGTTGAAGTAAACAAGCTTCCAGCTTGGATTCCAGTTATAGTTCTTGCTAGAGAATTTATAGTTTCAGGTTTTAGATTAATTGCAGTTGAAAAAGGCGGTTTAGTAATTGCTGCATCTGTTTGGGGAAAACTTAAAACTGTTACACAGATGATTGCTATAATATTTGCATTTATTGATATTGGTGGATTTTTTACATTTGTATCTGGAGAATTAACAGGAGTTCATTTGGCCATAAATATTATTGCTTCTGTAATGATGGCTCTTTCGACTGTTGCTACAATATTCTCAGGTTGGGATTATGTATGGAAAGGAAGAAGTTTATTTACTGATAAAAAGGATGCTAAAGAGGCAAAATAAAGATATAAGGTTAGGATATTTACGAATTAGAGGAGTACAAAAATGACTAAGAAACAAGCAAAAGATAGAATTGACGAGCTTAGAAAGCTTACAGATTATTATGCTAAGAAATATTATGATGATGACGATCCAGAAATTAGTGATTTTGAATATGATATGCTAATGTTAGAACTTAGAAATCTGGAAGAAAAGTATCCTGAATTTATTTCTAAAGATTCTCTTACACAGCATGTTGGTGGACATGTTAAAGAAGGCTTTGAGAAGGTTGAACATGAAGTGCCACTTCAAAGTTTACTCGATATTTTTGATTTTTCAGATTTAAGAGCTTTTGACGAAAGAGTTTCTAAAGTCGCAAATGAAAATAATATACCACTTAAATATGTTGTTGAAACCAAAATAGATGGATTATCGGTTAGCCTTGAATATAAAAATGGCGAGTTTGTAAGAGGAGCAACAAGAGGAAATGGGCTTGTTGGAGAAGATATTACAGATAATTTAAAAACTATTGAACATATTCCTAAAAAACTTAAAGAAAATGTTGATATTATAGTTCGTGGTGAGGTTTTTATTTCTAAAGCTGGATTTGAAAAAATGAATGAAGAAAGAGAAATTTTAGAACAGCCGTTGTTTGCTAATGCTAGAAATGCGGCAGCCGGTTCTCTTAGACAATTAGATAGTAGTCAAACTGCTAAAAGACCTCTTGATATTTATATTTTTAATGTTCAAAAGTCAGATACAATAAAATTTACGTCACATTATGAGTCACTATTATATATGGAAAAATTAGGTTTTAATGTTAATCCAGTAAAGATATTGTGTGATAATGTTGAGGATGCAATTTCGGCGATAAATAAAATTGGCGAAGACAGAGAAGACTTATCTTTTGGAATTGATGGAGCTGTAATTAAAGTTGATGATTTGCAATTAAGAGAAATATTAGGAACTAATTATAAAACACCTAAATGGGCAATTGCTTATAAATATCCTCCAGAGCAAAAGGAGACCTTACTTAAAGATATTGTGTGCCAAGTTGGAAGAACTGGAGCAATTACACCTATGGCAATATTAGAGCCAGTTAAGGTTGCGGGGTCTACCATATCAAAGACTACGCTTCATAATGAAGATTTTATAAAAGAAAAGGATTTAATGATTGGTGATAGAGTTATCATTCAGAAGGCAGGAGATGTCATTCCAGAAGTAGTAGGGGTTGTGAAAGAAAAAAGAGATGGATCTCAAAAAGCTTTTAAAATGCCAACTAAATGTCCTGTTTGTGGAGCTGATGCAGTTCGTGAAGAGGGAGAAGCTGTTCTAAGATGTATTGGAATAGAGTGTCAGGCAAAATTATTTAGAAGTATTTGGCATTTTGCATCAAGAGAAGCTATGAATATTAAGGGACTTGGTTATTCAATTATTGAGGAACTTCTTAATAGAGAACTTATAAAAAATATTCCTGATTTATATTTATTATCAGTTGATGATGTTAAATCTTTAAAAAAAGATGGAACAAAATTTGCTCAAAACCTAATTGATGCTATTAATGAAAGTAAACAAAATGATTTATATAGATTAATTAATGCTCTAGGAATTAGACATGTTGGAGTAAAAGGAGCCAAAAGCTTAACTAAAAAGTTTCATACTATGGATGAACTTATGAATGCTTCTTATGAGGATTTAATTGGAGTTGATGATACTGGAGAGATTACAGCCAAGGCTATTTATGAATTCTTTAACCAAGAGCAGACTAAGGATTTGATTCAAAAATTAAAAGTTGCTGGAGTAAATATGGAAGCTGAGGTAACTGAAGGTGCAGATGGTAGATTTGAAGGAATGACATTTGTTTTAACTGGTGCTTTAGATAATTATACTAGAGATGAAGCTGGAGCTATTATTGAGAAGTTTGGAGGAAAGGTTTCTGGTTCGGTATCAAAAAAGACATCATATGTTTTAGCTGGAGAAGATGCAGGTAGTAAGTTAGATAAGGCAAATCAGTTAGGAATATCTGTTATTTCTGAAGCTCAGTTTGAAGAAATGATTAAATAGTGTTAAACTTGTAAATAAATAGTTTTGATTTGAGTGTTTATTAATAAGTGTTTTGATAGGGATTGAAGTTATGGAAGAATATAATTTTAAACAATTTTGGAAAGATTTAAATGATGGATATCAAATATATTTTGATTATATGGGAATTCGTTATTTGATTTATAAAATGCAAAAAAATTGCTATAAAAAAGAGATGGTGACTGAACTTAAAAAGTCAGCATTGCAGAAAAATGAGATTATTACATTAAAAAGAGTTCAAGAGTTATTTGAATTTATGAGTAATTTTGAGTATAAGGCTTTTAATTAAAGCCTTATTTTTGTGTTTATTTTAGTCAGATATGATTATTTTTTAGGAAAGTGGATAAATATTAAAAGTATTGAAATGTGAAGGTGTGTACATAAATTTATAGAATTGTGCTGTTGATAGCTAGAGTAAAAAGTGTTATAATTAGAATAAGGTTACATAAAAACCAAACAAAAGTAAAGGAGAAAGAATGACAATATTGACATCTAATGGAGAGGCAAACACTGATATAGTGGTGTCTGTCGAGCAGACCGGTAAAAGAATAGAAATAACCCTTAAAAAGGGTGGGCTATTTTTCATTTATAAAAACAGGAAGAGTGCCTACCAAACTGCTTTAAGCCTCGTAAGAGGCGAAAAAGTGTGTTTCGTGGCAAAAGGAAGACAAATAATCTTCCTTTGCCGGACGACGAAACCGCAATAATCCTTTCAGAGAAGCTGCTCTGGCAGCTTCTCTTTTCTATTATTTAAAGATTAACTTAAGACAAAAAATCTAATTGACATAAGACATAAAAACAGTTAAAATAATACATAGAGTAAGCCGAATAGTCGCTGATGAAATTCGTGAGAATTCATGAGAGGAAAGTCCGGGCCCCATAGAGCAATGGTGCTAGATAACGTCTAGTGAGGGAGACCTTAAGGAAAGTGCAACAGAAAATTACCGCCTTATAATATATAAGGTAAGGGTGAAAAGGTGAGGTAAGAGCTCACCGGAGGAATAGTGATATTCCTTGTTCGTGTAAACCCCACCTGGAGCAACATCTTGCAATTAACAAAAAGATAAAGACTGCTCGTCTCTTTTTGGTTTAGCGTAGGTGGCTTGAGGTATATAGTGATATATATCCTAGATAAATGGCTATTCAAGACAGAACCCGGCTTATAGACTTACTTTTTATATCACCTAATTTAGGCTACACCTGAATTAGGTGACTTTTTTATGTCAAACGGGGCTGTCAAATGGGACGGGCTATTTTGACACTCTTTAAGTATTAATACTAAAACTTATTGGTATTTATTTTTTTAGAGTGTCAAAATAGCCCGTCCCATTTGACAGTCCCGTTTGACATACTTGATTTTTTTTTTAAATATATATAAAATAAAAAAAGTAGAGTAAGAAGGGAAGGATTAAAATGCCCGAAGCACCTGAAATTACGCAAATGAGACAGAATTGCGATAATAGGGAATATGTGTTGAAGACTGTAAATGAAAATGGTAAGCTTTTGGAGTTTGCTGCAGACAGATTTCACGATGATAGAGAAATCGTGTTAGATGCTGTAAAAAACAATCCAGAAGCTTTAGAATTTGCAGGAAATGATTTAAGAAAAGATAGAGAAATAGTTTATGAATCTGTAAGTAAGCTGGGATGGACTTATTGCTATGTAGACGAATCTTTGAAGGAGGACAAAGATTTATTGCTTGCGGGACTAGAAAAGTCTGGCCAAATATTGTATTTTGCATCTGAACATATGAGAGATGACAAAGATGTAGTTTTAAAAGCTATTGATAATAAGCCAATTATTGTAAAATACGCAAGTAAAAGATTAAGAAATGACATAGATGTAGGTGTTGCTGTTATGAACAAAAATAAAAAGTGCTTTAAGTTTTTAGAACCTGAATTGCAGAAAAATGAAAAAATTCAAGAAATAAAGAATGCAGAGTAGTAGGAGGAATTTTTAACAGATGAAAAAAGAAATCAACGGTGTAATGATGCAATATTTTGAATGGTATTTAAATTGTAATAAAAATCTATGGAATAGTCTTACAAAAAAGGGAGAAGAACTATCAAAATTAGGTATTACTTCAATTTGGCTACCTCCAGCATATAAAGGAATAAATGGTGAGAGTGAAGTTGGATATGGAGTATATGACTTATATGATTTAGGTGAATTTGACCAAAAAGGAACTATTGCAACTAAGTATGGGACAAAAGATGAGTATTTAAATGCAATAATAAGTTTGCAACAAAATGGTATTGATGTTTATGCAGATATAGTCTTAAATCATAAAATGGGAGGAGACAAAACTCAAACAATCAAAGCCATTAGATGTGACTGGAACAATAGGAATAAGGAGATTGGTAAAGAAGAAACAGTGGAGGTTTGGACTAAGTTTACTTTTCCCGGAAGAAATCATAAGTATTCTGATTTTGAGTGGAATTGGACACATTTTAGTGGTATAGACTATAATTCTAGAACCAAAGAATTTGGATTATATAAAATAAAAAATAAGACTTGGAAAATGAATGTTGATAAAGAACATGGAAATTTTGATTATTTGATGGGAGCTGATATAGATTTCCAAAATCCAGAAGTTGTAGATGAATGCTTAAAATGGGGAAAATGGTATATTGATTTTACTGGAATTGATGGTATGAGATTTGATGCTGTTAAACACATTGATTCAGACTTTATAAAAATGTTTATAAATGATATGAGAAATTATTCTAAAAAAGAATTATATTCAGTTGGAGAGTATTGGAATGCAGATGTTACCGAACTTATTGATTATATAGATAAAACTGGCGGGGCTTTAGGGCTTTTTGATGTACCACTTCATTATAATTTTTGGATGGCTTCAAGGTCTAATGGAGAGTATGATCTATCTAAGCTACTGGATAATACTCTTCTAAAAAATAATCCTGATAGATGTGTTACATTTGTTGATAATCACGATACACAGCCAGGGCAATCATTAGAATCGTGGGTTGAAGGTTGGTTTAAAGAAAGTGCATATGCAATTATTTTACTTAATAAGGAAGGTTATCCTTGCATTTTTTATGGAGATTATTATGGAATTAAGCATGATGATATTAATCCTGTTGGAAAATTAAAGGATTTATTAGAGATTAGAAAAGATAGAGCATATGGAGAGCAAATAGACTACTTTGATGATCCTAATGTGGTGGGCTTTACAAGACTTGGAGATGATGAGCATTATAAATCTGGACTTGCAGTTATAATTTCTGATAAATATGATGGATATAAAAGAATGTATGTTGGAAAGAAATTCGCAGGAGAATGGTTTACCGATATTTTAGATCATCAAGGTGATGAAATAATAATAGATGCAGAAGGATTTGGTGTATTTAAAGTTTTAGGCGGAACAGCTTCAGTTTATGTTAGAATGTAAAAACTAAAGAAATATAAAAACACTAATATGGAATGTAGTTAAAAACTGTGACATATTAGTGTTTTTTATTTATACATTTTAAAGCTGTCAAAAAAGGGCGTCCCATTTGACATAAATTTAGTGTCAAAATCCTCCGTCCCATTTGACACTATATTGGATTCATATCATATACTATTTTAAAATCTGCAAATTCTTCTGCTTTATTTTCGTTTAAACATAATAGATAATTGTTAAGTTGTTTTTTTGTCTTGCAAGCAGCTATTATTGCGGGATTTAGTTCTGCTTTAAACGCAAGATGAAATGCTTGTTTTAAAGATTCTACAATGCTTGAGGCTTCTCTGTCACGATATAATGCGTATGTCTCTCTGAATCTTGCTATTGAAGGATTATGAGAGAAATAATTAAGTGGTAATATAAATTCTTTTTCTATAACATTTTTATATGAATAATATGAGTTCGGATATTGTGTCATATATGATTTTAATTCTGTTTTCTTATATGGAAGGTATACTTTGTTTTCTTTTTCAGAAATAATTAATGTTTCATTTTCGGTCATTCCTAATAAATCAGAATATGTAGTTTCGATTTTACCAAATGTAGCATTAGGTGAAGCAAGGGTTAATTGTTCATCTAAATTATCCCCAAGTTCCATATCAAATGTGGTAAGTAATAGTTTAGTAGAATGATATGATGTAAATGTGTTTATAGTTATATTGTTTTGCACAAATGTTTTTTTCATATCATCTAGTAGTTCTATATATTGATTTAACAAGTCATTTATCTGATTTACAAGCCCTGCAGTATTACTGTTTTCATTTGATAATACTAATGTTAATAGCCTTGCATTTAAAAGTGAAAGAGTATTTTTTAAATTTTTTAGTGTTATAGAATTATTATCTAAAAGGGAATAAATATTTTTTACATCTAAAAAGTATTCTTTATTTGTATTTGAAAAGTCTTTTGTGGTAAGGGCAGTTAAAAATAAAGAATATTTTTCTTTCTTTTCTCTGTTCTTTTCAGTTAGAATATCAATTTTAGATAGTTCTTGATTAATGTTTTTTAGAAAACTTAAATTTTCTTCAGAAAAAAAACTTAATAAATCTTTTGTGTTTTCAAAACTCATTTGTAATTACCTCAATTAATTAATTATATTAATATTATAATATATATGAAATAATTCGTAAATTACATAAAATAAAAAAATACAAATGTAACACAATTGTAATCAAAAAGAAACACAAAAGACTTAAAATTTTAAACTACATATGCTATACTCAATTTATCAAAAAAGATTTGAGGAGGAAAAATATGAAAAACAAATCAAAAGTAATTGTAGTTGCACTAATTGTTTTGTTATTAGCTTTAGCAATTGGATATGCAGCATTTAATCAAGTTTTAAATATATCAGGAAGTGCTGATGCGGAAGGAAAATTCTCTGTTGTATTTACAAATGGAACAGTAACATCACCTGACCATGGTGATGCTAAAGTTAGTACAGATGATCCTACTAAGCTTAATGTAAGCGTTAAACTTACATATCCAGGCGATGGATGTACAGTTACAGCATATATAAAAAATGGTGGAACAGTTCCAGCTAAATTAGATGGATTTAAACTTTATAATAAAGGAACAACTACTTCTTTTTCAAATAGCGAAATTGAAGTTTTAATTCCTGATAATGTTTCTCAAGAAGTGTTACAACCAGATGAATCTACATCATTTAGTTTTACTGTAAAATGGAAAACATCTTCTATAGTTGAAAAAGCAAATGCTGATTTTGATATAGAATTATTATATTCACAATCTACAACTGAGTTTAATGGGTAAAATAAATCTTTGATTTTGTAAAAAAATAAGATTTAATAAATACTCAAATAAAAGTGAAAAGAGAAATATATGTTACAAAAGTCAATAAGAAATACTATTTTTATGCTTATAATATTGGCTATGTACTCCATGATAGCGAATTACACGATAAAAGGGTATGGAACAATGTACTCCTTGGTTGTTAATCCGCTATTTTGGATTGTTTTTGTGATTTTTGCAAAGTTCTTTACTGCACCTTCAAGTGAGAATGTTAAAATTAGAAGTAAGGTCACAGAATATGCTTTAATAGCATCTTTAGTAAATATTGGTATTTTTATATTATCAGAGCTCTTTTTAGAGATAGGAAAAAATCCATATTCTACTACACCTATTGGAATAATAATAAATGGATTTGTATATATATTGCCAATTATAGCAAAAGAATATATAAGATTTAAGTTAATAAATAATGTCTATGAAAAAGATAAGTCCTTTATAGCTTTACTTGTAACTTGTGTTTTTGTTTTTATAGACATTGGTACTTTTGATGAATTAGTTGGTAAAGCATGGCTTAAATTTTTGATTGCAACACTTTTACCAGTTGTTTTGGAAAATGTTTTATGTACATATATTGCAATGAATAAATCATATAGACCTGCAATAGTATATAGAACAATTACCACTTCATTTTGGTTTATTTCACCAATATTACCAAAAATTTCTTGGATTATGTCCACATTTGTGGAAGTTTCAGTGTCTGCTGTCCTTTTTGCGTATGTTCATTATCTTAAAGTTCGAGAAAATTTGAGAAAAGAGAAAAAACAAGTAGAAACTACTAGTAATCCCAAGTCTTTAATACCTTTAGTGGTTTCTATAGTTATTATGCTTTGGTTTGGAATTGGAATATTTCCAATTAGACCTGTTGCAATAGCTACTGGAAGTATGGAAAATACATTGATGGTTGGAGATGTTGCAATTCTAAAGAAATGTACATCTGATGAAATTGAAGTTGGAGATATCATTCAATATCAGAAAGATGATTTTACTGTTATTCATAGAGTTATTTCAAAATATTATGAAGATGGAAAGTGTTATTTAATTACAAAAGGAGATAATAATCAATCTGCAGATTTTAATCCTGTTGCTGAAGAACAAATAATTGCAAAACAATTATTTTCTATCAGGTATCTTGGGTTGCCAGCAGTTTGGTTAAATAATAGTGGTATTATAAAAGGACCAGATACTTCAAGTATTGAAAAAGGAGTTTAAAAGAATAAACGAAAGAGGAAAAGATTATGAAAAAAAACAAAAGAAAGGTCAAAATAAGGAAGTCAGTCAGAAATACGTATTTAATTATTCTTCTAGCTATCATAATAATGTCAATAGTAGTTTTATATAATTCTTTTAATTCTGCAAACAAAAAAAGCTATATTAAAGCTAGTATATATGAATATAATAATAAATCATCATATACATATGATGTGAATATGGTTGAAAATAGCTATATAGATAAAGATAATGTTGGAGAAGATAATGTTTTTATAACTGATTTAATGGATAATGTTGATATTAACATGAAATATCAATATGTTGCAAATCAATCTTCTGATATTAAATATACATATCAGATTAATGGTTTCTTAGAGGCTACATATACAAAGGATGGACAAGAGCAGAAAGTATGGAAAAAGACAGATGTTATAGTACCTATGACAGAATTAAGTGTTGAATCTGATAATTTTGAAATAGATCAAACTATTAATTTGAATATTAAAAATAATATTGATACTATAAAGGCATTCCAAGAAGAATTAGGAATGCAGGTTAACGCTAAATATACAGTGTATATGGGAATTACTTCAACTACAAATGTACTTGGAAAGGAAGTTACTAATGTCTATTCTCCTGACATTGTTTTTGAGATAGGCTCTAAAATTACTACTGTTTCTTCAAATGTCAAAGATTCTGCAAGACCTCAAGTAATCACCAAAATGGTTCAAGAAAATAATGAAACTGATTTGGCTAAAAGAAGCATTGTTACCGTGACATTGACTATTTCTTTAGTTTTAATAATAGTATTATTAATTAAAACTGAAAATAGTAATACTGTTAGAAATGAATACAAAATAGAATTAAACAAGATTATTAAAGGTTGTGAGGAAAAACTAGTTGAAACAAACTCTAGAATAGATGTTGAAGGACAAAAGTTAGTTAATGTTAGAGAATTTGAAGAAGTATTAAAAGTTTCTGAAGAATTGTTTAAACCAATATTGTATTGGAATAATGAAAATGAAGAAGAAACTTGGTTTTGTGTTTTAGGAGATAATACTATATATAGATTTATATTAAAAAGATGAAAATGGGGTTTAAATGGGTAAAAATTATAAACTTAGACGAAATACTAAAAGTCCAGTAAAATTGCTTTTAATTATAGTTATAGTTATTATAGTTATAATTTTTATGAGTACTGGATATTCGCTGTGGCAATCCAAATTAAATATAAATGGAAATGTGGAACTAATTAATACATTAGAAGATAAAAAACTGGAAATTGGATTAAATAGTTTGTTTGGAAGATATGAAACAATGACTGGAGTTGGATTGCTTACAAATTTGGAATTTGAATCAGATGTATTAACAGATAATAAGCTAACATCTACAATTAGAGTAAAAAGAAATTATGGAAAATCGACAATTGGTATTACTATTCTTATGAATAATAATAATTCTGGAAAATATAATTATACAGAGGGGAAAACTGCTAAATATGAAATATTAGATTCGAATGGAGCTATTTCTAATAATTCTAGTTCTGTATCATCTAGTATAAAATATAAAAGTAGCGGAATTTATAAACAAAGCTTATCAGTAGATTTAAGCAAAATATCTTCACCAACACATTTGACAACAAGTATTTCTTATCTAGTAAATGGAGAAGAAAGATATTTTTATTACACAATTAAAATCTTACCAGAATAGAAAATATAAAAAAGACCTAAAATGTTAAACAATTTGTGTTTAATGTTTTAGGTTTTTTTGTTACATTTGTGTTAAACATATTGACAGTTGAATATCTGTTCAACTATAATTTTCATATAAAGAATAAATAGTTAAATGGAGGATAAAATGGAAGATCAAGAATGTGATGTTTTACATGAGGAAATTATTGAAAATGTAAGAAAACAGATGCTTGAGGAAAATATTTTATTTGATGTTTCTGATTTTTTTAAAATACTGGGAGATAGTACTAGAGCAAAAATTATGTGGGCTTTAGATAAAGAATCAATGTGTGTATGTGATTTAGCTCAACTGCTTGGAATGACAAAATCTGCAATATCACATCAATTAAAGATTTTAAGGGAAGCAAATTTAGTTAAATATAAAAAAGATGGGAAAATGGTTATTTATTCTTTAAATGATGAACATGTAAAGATTGTTTTTGAAATGGCATTAGAACATGTTTTAGAAAAGAGGGAGAATATATGAAAAAATCATTTTCAATTAAAAATATTGATTGTGCAAATTGTGCAGCAAAAATAGAAGAAAGAATTAACAAATTAGACGGAGTTAAGGAAGCAACATTAAATTTTATGATGGAGAAATTAACAATAGAATTTAGTAGTTTTTCTGAAGAAGATGCACTTAAGGTTATGAAAGATGTTGAGAAGATTGTAAATAAAATAGAGCCTGATGCTACTATTAAATAATTTGGAGGATATTTCCCATGAATAAAAGATATATTATTAGATCAGCAATTTGTCTTATATTTGCGATTTCTTCATTAATTTTAGTATATTTTGAGATTCCATATAAAGAAATTATTAGGTTAATATTATTTGGAATTTCATATATAATTATTGCTTTTGATATTATTCTAAAAGCTATAAAAAATATATTCAAAGGAGAAATTTTTGACGAGAACTTTTTAATGTGTGTTGCAACCATAGGAGCAATTTGTATAAATGAATTTCCAGAAGCTATTGCTGTAATGTTCTTATACCAAATGGGTGAAGAATTTCAAAGAATTGCTGTTGGTAATTCTAGAAATTCAATAAAAGAGTTAATAAAATTAAAACCAGAATATGCTAATATTTATAAAAATAAGAAAACTAAACGTGTAGACCCAAGTGAGGTGGAAATTGGGGAAAGAATTATCGTACAACCAGGAGAAAAAGTTCCTTTAGATGGGATTGTAGTTCGTGGAAAGGCTATGATTGATACTAAAATGATTACAGGAGAAGCTGTTCCAATCAATGTATCAGAAAATGATATTATATACAGCGGTTCCATCGATTTAAATAGTGTTATTGAAATTGAGGTTACTAAAAAATTTGAAGATTCAACGGTTAGCAAGATTTTAGAACTTGTTGAAGAGGCTACATCTAAAAAAGCTCATACCGAGAGATTTATTACTAAATTTGCAAAATTTTATACACCAATAGTTTGTTTACTTGCTGTATGCTTAGCTTTTATTCCATGGTTAATATTAAAAAATGATATTACTGTTTGGATTTATAGATCATTAACTTTTTTAGTTATTTCCTGCCCATGTGCATTAGTTATTTCTGTACCTCTTGGATTTTTTTCAGGAATAGGAAAAGCTTCAAAAAATGGAATTTTAATTAAAGGAAGTAATTATATTGAAACTTTATCAAAATCTAAATATATTGTTTTTGATAAAACAGGGACTATAACAAAAGGAGTTTTTGAAATTCAAAAAATTGAAGTTCGTGATATTTCGAAACAGGAATTTATCAGAATTGCAGCACATTGTGAAAAATTTTCAAATCACCCAATTGCGATTTCAATAAAAAATATGTATAATGGAAAATATGATGAAAATAAAATAGAAGAACTTGAAGAAATTACAGGAAAAGGAATACATGCAAGAGTATTTTTTAGTGATACATTAATAGGTAATGCTGATTTAATGAAGGAAAATAATATTAAATTTAAGCAAATAAATGAAGTGGGAACTATTGTATATCTTGCGATTAATGGAGAATATAAAGGTTATATTTTAATTTCTGATCAAATAAAACCAGATGCAAAAGATGCAATTAAGAATTTAAAGAAAATTGGTATAAAACACACTTTTATGGCTACAGGTGATGAAGAAAGTATTGCTAAATATATGGCAAAAGAGGCAGGAATAAAGGATTTTAAAGCAAAACTGTTACCAGATGAAAAATTGATAGAATTAGAAAAAATTATTGATAAGGGAAAAGGAAAGGTTATTTTTGTTGGTGATGGTGTAAATGATAGTCCATGTCTTGCACGTGCAGATGTTGGAATTGCTATGGGAGGAATTGGATCAGATGCTGCAATTGAAGCTGCAGATGTGGTTATTATGACAGATGAGCTTACAAAAATTGTAGATGCTGTTAAAATATCTAAACAGACTATGAAAACAGTAAAACAAAATATTTTATTTGCATTATTTGTAAAAATAATAGTTTTATGTTTAAGCACGATAGGCTATTCAAATATGTGGCTTGCAGTTTTTGCCGATGTTGGTGTTACTGTTATTGCTATTATAAATTCAATGAAAATATTAAAAAAGAAGAAGGGAGATTAAAATGTCAATTTTAGTTACTGGAGGAACTGGATTTATTGGAAGTCATACTTCTATTGAGTTATTAAAAAGAGGAGAAGAAATAGTTATTGTTGATAATCTTTCTAATAGCAAAATTGAAATGTGTGACAAAATAAAAGAATTATCTGGTAAAGATTTTAAGTTTTATAAGGTAGATTTATTAGATAGAGATGAATTAGAAAAAGTATTTATTGAAAATGATATTAAAGAAGTGATTCATTTTGCAGGTTTTAAAGCAGTTGGAGAATCTTGTGCAAAACCTATTGAATATTATCACAATAATGTTACAGGAACATTAGTATTAATTGATTTGATGAGAAAATATGGTTGCAAAAAAATAGTGTTTAGCTCATCTGCAACGGTTTATGGAGATCCAGCAACTGTTCCAATAAGAGAAGATTTTCCTCTTTCAGCTAGTAATCCATATGGATGGACTAAGCTTATGATTGAACAGATATTGACTGATGTATATAGATCAGATAATGAATGGAGTGTTATTTTACTTAGATATTTTAATCCAATTGGTGCTCATGAAAGTGGTGAAATTGGAGAAAATCCTAATGGAATTCCAAATAATTTGATGCCATATATTAATTATGTTGCTTCTGGAAAACTTGATCATCTTAATGTCTTTGGCAATGACTATGATACTCATGATGGTACTGGTGTTAGAGATTATATTCATGTTGTCGATTTAAGTTTAGGACATTTAAAAGCTGTTGATAAAGTAAGAACAATGACTGGAGTAGAAGCTTATAATTTAGGAACTGGCAAGGGGTATTCTGTTCTAGATATTGTTAAAGCTTTTGAGGATGCAAATAATATAAAAATAAAATATGAAATTACTAATAGAAGACCAGGCGATATTGCGGTTTGCTATGCTGATCCTACTAAAGCAAAAAATGAATTAGGCTGGGTAGCAACTCGAGATTTAGAGCAGATGTGCAGAGATGCTTGGAGATATACTAAGAATAATATTGAATAGCATAAAAGAGCTTTAGTTTTTTATATGAAAAGTGTATAATAAGTTAAAAAGACCTCAATTTTGAGGCCTTTTTGTGGTATTTACTTTTTTGTTAAAGTATTATATAATAATAAAAGTTTTACGTACAATTAACGTATAGGGGGATGAAATATTTCATGGAAAATTATATTAATAAACTAAAAAAATATGGCCAAGAACATATTATTAAAATCATGGAAAAATTTAATGAAGAAGAAAAGAAAAAAATAATTGAACAAATCGAAAATATGGATATGGATAATATAAAAAAATTATATGAAGACCTTACTAAAAATGAAACTATAAAAGAAAAAAATATAGAACCTATTTGTGCACTAAAAAAGAATAAGTTATCAAATGAAGAATTATCAATAATAGATAATTTGGGTGTAGAAATTATTAATTCTGGAAAATTTGCTGTTGCTACCATGTCTGGAGGCCAAGGAACTAGACTTGGATTTAGTAGGCCAAAAGGTATTTTTAAAATTGATGTAGATCCAAAGCCAAAGTATTTATTTGAGATTGTATGTGATACTTTAAAAAGGGCTAATAATAAATATAATGTTGTAATTCCTTGGTATATTATGACCAGCCCAGATAATAATGATGAGATTGTTGAGTTTTTTGAAGAAAACAACTATTTTGATTATCCAAAAGATAGAGTCATGTTTTTTAAACAAGGTCAAATGCCATTAATTGATGAAAATGGAAAACTATTAATTGGCGAAAATAAATTAATCAAAGAGGCTTCTGATGGAAATGGTGGAATTTTTAAGTCAATGAAAATCCATGGTTGTCTTGATGATATGAAAAAACGTGGAGTACAATGGGTATTTATTGGAAGTATTGATAATATTTTATTAAAAATGGCTGATCCTACTTTAATTGGTTTGGCTGAACAAAGAGGAGTGGATATTGCTACTAAATCAGTAATCAAGAATGGACCAAAAGAAAGAGTTGGAGTTATTTGTAAGAAAGATGGGAAAGTTGGAGTAATTGAATATTCTGAACTTCCAGAAGAACTTGCTGAAGCTGTTGATGATGAGGGAGACCTAATATATGGTGAATCTCATATTATGTGTAATTTATTTAGTATTAATATATTAGATAAATTGGCTAATGCCAATTTACCATATCATAAGGCACATAAGAAGAATAGCTATATGAATGAAAATGCTGAAATTGTAAAACCTGAAGAACCTAATTCTTATAAGTTTGAAACTTTTATTTTTGATTCATTTAATTATGTTGATGAGATTGCAATTTTAAGAGGTGTAAGGGAGATAGATTTTGCACCTATAAAAAATAAAGAGGGTGTTGATAGCCCAGAAACAGCAAAAAAATTGTATAATGATTATTGGAAAAATAATAATATTTAGGAAAATTTGTTATGGATAGTAAAGAAGTAGTAGTTGTAGAAACAAATGAGGGAAATGATACTAGATTTTACAAATTAAAAAAAATAGGACAATTTGTTAAAAATGTTTTAAAAAAGATTGATTATAAGAAATTAATTTTTATAATGTTATTTTTTTTAGAGTGTTACTTTATATCTGAATTTCTTAATGGAAATGAAGTTTATTTTAACAAAATGTTAGGTTTTAAAAGTAGTTGGAAAGAACGTTCAACTGCTTTTTGTGCTGCCTTTATGGACTTTTTTAAGTTTCCTAAATTTTTTGCAAATTATTTTTTACTAATTTTTATATACTGGATTATCTATGGGTTGACTAATAGATCTAAACTTACATGTACAGTTATAATGTGTGTAACATTTTTATTTGGAGTAATAAATTATGTTGTTACAGATTTAAGAGGCATGTCAATTACTATTTCTGATATATATTCTATTAGAACAGCAGCAAATGTTGCTAAAGGTATTAAACTTGGAATTAATCAAAATTTTGTAATTGCAACTATTATTTTTATTGGATGTTTATTTATTACTTTTAAGTTTGTTAAAATAGAAGATAAAAGAGAAGGAAGAGGAACTAAAGCTAAAGCAATAACTGTATTAATAGGTTTTGTAGGTATTATTGCATTAGTTGGACCTAATTATTTTACTGATGATGTTGAACTTTGGAATATAAATAGAGCATACGCCAATTCTGGTGCAGGGCTTACAATTGCTAGGATGGCTAAAGATATTTCTGTAAAAAAACCTGCTAATTATAGTGTTAAGGAAGTTCAAAATGTGCTTGCAAAATATGAGGATGATACTAATAAAATTATTGAAAATACCGAATTTTGGAATAATGAAAATGATTATCCAAATGTAGTTGTTATTATGAATGAATCTTTTGCTGATTTGAATATGGTATATGATGTTGAAGGATTAAATGAAGATCCAATTCCTTATTTTCATGAATTGATTAAACAGGAAAATGTGGTTAGTGGAGTAATGCATTCATCACAATTTGGTGGAGGAACTGCGAATGTAGAGTATGAATTTTTAACACAAAATGCTACTGCTTTCTTACCATCAGGGTCTATGCCATATCAGCAATATGTTACAAAAGATGTTAAGCAATCTATTGTTTCATATATGAATAAACTAGGATATAATACATATGGAATGCATTCTTGGGATAAGAGTGGATATAGTAGAGAAAAAATATATAAATTACTTGGTTTTGATAATGCTTTATTTAAGGATAAAATGCTAAATCTTCAATATGGAATTGGGCAGTATACAACTGATGAGTCAACATATAATGTTTATTATGATATTATGAACAATAAAGAAAAAGGAGAGAAGAATTTTTCTTTTATTGTTACAATGCAAAATCATATGCCATATGTTTATATAAAGGAAGAGGTTAATAAATTCGTTCCTCAAAATGATGCTGCTATTAGTTATTTTCAATCTGAATATTTTGCAGATAAGGCTTTAGAAGGATTTATTAATTATTTGAAAAATTATGATGAAAAGACTATTTTATTATTTTTTGGAGATCATCAACCAAATGTAAATCAAGATTATTGGTATCACGTAAGAGAAGGATATGATACAGAGACAGCAATGCAAGTTGTACCTTTCTTTATTTGGGCTAATTATGATATAGAAGAAAAATCAGGAATTGAAACTAGTTCAAATTATTTGGAAAGTTTGCTATTGGAAACAGCAGGAATGCCAACAGATTCATATACAAAATATATTCAGGAACTAAGGGAAGAACTTCCTGTTATTACAAATCATTATGTAATTGATAAAGATGGAAATAGATTTAATGCCAATGATAAAAACTCTCCATATTATGATAAATTACAAGAGTACTGGAAAGTTATTTATTACAATATGTTTAGCAAGTAAGTGTCAAACGGGACGCCCCTTTTTGACACTCTTTTTTTATTTCTTTGAATCTTATAGATATTTGTTTTAAAAAGAGTGTCAAAAAGGGGCGTCCCGTTTGACATTAGTTTTTGAAAATATTTGACATATTATAATATCCTGAATCTTGTACAACCAAAAACTCAGCCGCATGAAGTGCACCATCTGCAAACACACCTCTACTTTGTGATGTATGTGTAATCTCAAAACATTCAGTATCTGAATAGAATTTTACTGTATGTTCACCAACAACATTTCCACCTCTGATTGAATGTATACCTATTTCTTTTGGATCTCTTTTTTCATGTTTTGCGTGTCTATTATATTCATAATGATATTTATTATCTAAAGCTTCATTAATAGTGTTTGCTAAAGTTAGAGCTGTTCCAGAAGGTGCATCAATTTTTCTGTTATGATGTGTTTCAATGATTTCAATATCAGAATTGCTTAAATATTTAGCAACTTCAGCTACAATATGATTCATAAGGCTAATTTCAAAAGACATGTTTGATGATTGGAATATTGGAATTGTATTTGAATAATCTTTAATTTTTTCAGATTCTTCAGCAGTAAAACCAGTAGTAGCGATAACAACTGGAATTTTCTTTTTAGATGCGTATTCTAATATTTCCAATGTTGCTTTTGGAATTGAAAAATCTATAATTACATCAGGTTCTTCTGTGATTTTTGAAAGATCAGTATATACTGGATATTTATTATCTCCTGTATCTAGTCGATCAACTCCGCAAATTGTTTGAAAATTATCATTTTTTTCGATTGATTTTGATAATTCTTGTCCCATTTTACCATTACAACCATTAATTAATACTTTTATCATATTTTCCTCCAAATTTTATTTTAATAGTCCGAAATTTTTTAATTCTAATCTCATTCTTTCCTTACCTTTTTCTGACATTTCAATTAGTGGGAGCCTTGGGATTCCTACATTATATCCTAACATATTTAAAGCAGCTTTTACAGGAATAGGATTTACTTCGCAGAACAAAGCCTTAATCAATCCAATTGAATCTAATTGCATATCAGTAGCTTCAACTATGTTGCCATTTAGATAATTGTGAACCATTTCATGAGTATATTTTGGAGCTACATTTGATAAAACTGAAATAACTCCAAGTCCTCCAAGAGAAAGAATAGGAACGATTTGATCATCATTTCCTGAATAGACATGTAAATTTTCACGACATAAAGATTTAATTTCAGCAATTTGAGATAGATTTCCACTTGCTTCTTTTATAGCAACAATATTTGAGATTTTTGATAGTTCAAAACATGTTTCAGGGGTAATGTTTACACCTGTTCTACTAGGTACACTATAAAGAATAATAGGTAGAGAAGTAGAGTTTGCAATTGCTGTATAATGCGCAATTAAACCGCTTTGAGTTGTTTTGTTATAATAAGGAGTAACTATTAGAGCACCATCAACACCTACTGATTCAGCCCATTTTGTAAATTCAATAACATTTTGAGTACAGTTTCCGCCAGTTCCTGCAATGATTGGAACTCTGTGATTTGCAACTTTTAATGCACATAAGATAGTTTCTTTTCTTTCATCTACAGTCATACAAGAGCTTTCACCTGTAGTTCCACAAACAATAATAGCATCAACACCTTCTTGAATTTGAAATTCAATCAATTTTTCAAATTCTTGTAAATCAACACCATTTTCATTAAATGGTGTAACAATAGCTGTTCCACAGCCTTTAAATAATATTTTTTTCATATATAATCATTCCTTCCTAGAATTTTGAATGATATTTTCTTCAAAGAAAAATTATATTCATAATCTTTCTAGATATTGATATTATATTCTAAAATCCTTAAAAAATAAATATTTTTTGGTAAAAAATTTAATTGTAAAAAAGGATATAATGTGATAGAATTAATGAGAAAAATAGGACAAGAAGTTTAAGGAAAAGGAAATATGTATAAACAACCATTATATTTTGAAGAAGGAACTAAAAAAGATAATAAAATAATAATTTTTTGTATCATTATTGCAATCATTACAATTGGAATTATAGTTTTTACAGGGTATACAGCGTTTAAAATGTTCAAACAAGATAACTCAAAAACAGAAAAAACAGGCATGCCAAGTACAGTTGGAATAGGAGAAAAAGAGCAACAACTTCAACCAACTCAAACTCCTACTACAACTCCAGAATTAACTCCAACACCAACTCAAAGCTCAGAAACCAGACAAGCATTAAGATTTCCAACACATGATTTTAATATTGCAATGGAATCACAGATGCCAAAGTATAGTCCTGAAATTGCTAAAAAGGTAGTAGACGTATATTTTGAGGAAACAAAGAAAGTTTATTTAACTTTTGATGATGGACCTTCAATTGTAACACCAGAAGTATTAGATATATTAAAAAAATATGATGTAAAAGCCACTTTTTTTGTTTTAGGATCAAATGTTGAAAGATATCCAGATACATTAAAAAGGGCATATGATGAAGGACATTTTATTGCAAGTCATGGATATTCACATGTTTATAGTCAAATTTATGCTTCACCTCAAGCTACATTAGATGAATATAATCAAACTTTAGCTGTAATTAGAAATGCAATCGGAGTTCCAAACTATAATCCACATTTGTTTAGATTTCCAGGAGGTTCTTCTGGAGGAAAATATGAATCAGTAAAACAAGAAGCAATTAATTTATTAAAAGAAAATGAAATAACATACACAAACTGGAATTGCTTAACTGGTGATTCTGCCGGAAGTACTACAATTGAGGCAATGTGGAATGAACTAAATGAAACAGCAGAAGGTGATGATAATTTAGTTATTTTAATGCACGATGCAGGAGATAAGCAGGTTACAGTAGAATTCTTACCACAGCTTATTGAAAAGTATCAAGCAGAGGGATACGAGTTTTGTACTTATTATGACATAATGTGTGAATAAAAAAATGTGAAAATAAAATTTAAAAAACTAATTGACAAGAGGTTACTTTATGTGTTAATATAATTCTTGTCAGTTGGATATGCGGGTGTGGCGGAACTGGCAGACGCGCTAGACTTAGGATCTAGTGGGAGACCGTGGGGGTTCAAGTCCTCTCACCCGCACCAATGGTGATTTTGCTCAAATTTGTAAAAAAGTGCTATAGGCGAGGTTGAGTAATTTAAAAAATGAATATCATATCATTTTAAAAAGTCAATTTATATTGGCTTATTTTTTTTTTACTTATTGGTGTAAATAATAAAAAGGATTGAAAAAAATATATAAAAGATTATAATTATAATACAATGAGATGTATATGAAAAGGCAAAAACGACAAAAGAACAAACTGATAGAGCTAAAGCTTTAATTAGAATATGCCAAGAACAGAATTTGAGATATATCGAAAAATCAAATCCAGAAAGATTAGAATAAATAAAGGAGAGTATAATTATGATAGATGGAGAAGTAATGAATGATATTGAGATGCTTTATGAAGATGATTATTTAAAATATCAAGAATTTATAACTAAAGGAATGGATTTAAGCGATAGTACTATTGTATATGTTTCTGGATTAGGAGGACTTCCATTTGAACCACTTCATAGTGGAGATACCAGAACATGTATAAGAGAATTATTAGATAATAGTGACAAACCATTTGAAGAAACGGTATATATACGAAAGAATGAAACCTATCAGCAAATAGATGTTATATTTGATTCAAATGGTGTAATAACAAGCTCTGAACCACAACCATTAGAGAATTTTGATAGTATTATTGATGGATTAGAACATTCTGAAATAATAGGTAATGCAGAGGAAACTATTAAAATATTGCAACAACGTGGAGAAAAAGAAAAAGCAGATACAATTGAAAGAAAATCTGAATATTTTAAGAATAATAAAGATAGAATTCCAGAAATTAAAATTGATATGAGTAAGCCTAGACATAGTGAAATAGATGATATTGCAGATATGCTTGCTAATGGGAAATTTACAGGAGAAAGTGTAGAAGATTTTCTTTTAACTGATAATGGAGAAATCGAATATAAAGGAAAGACAATAAGTAGTGATGGATTTGTTTATGGAATGGGTGCTTATGGTGAAATTACAATAGAACCTGCTTCTATGGATATAATAAGAGATATTGAAGATGCAGTAAAATCTGGAGAAATATCTTTAAGTGAAGAACAAAGAAGTACTTTAGTAAAAGCTAAAGAAAATATAGAGCCAGAAGGTCAAATACAGCGAGAAGATTTTGAAAAGGTGGCAGAGGATAGTATAGAAGAAAAGGAACGAACTTTTCGTGATTTAAGAATGGCGATTGAAGAAAAAGAACAACCAGAACAAAGTCATATTGAACAAGGAGAATGATATGGTAACAAAAGAATTGAGTGAGGCAGCCGTAGAATTTAATTGTATATTAGAATATACATCAGAGGAATTAAAGAACAAAATTCCACAAATATTTTTGGACTTTTTAAAAAATATTCAATCACAAACATATAAATTTGAGTATGATAAAACTAAAAAATTAAATGAACAAAATTTAAAATCTCAAACAAGAGGATTAATTGCATTAGTTTATCAAGATTATATTTGTAATGAAAGTGAAAAAAGCGAATATCTACGAAAAGCAAAAAAAATAACTATACAAAAAGAAGAAGATAAAAGAAATTTATATAATCCAGATGATATATTCAAAAATAGAAATAGAATTATACCAGAAAAAACACAAACATTTGAAGAAATAAGAATGACTCTTGTGCAAGAAGAAAAATGGTATCAAAAAATATTAAATTTAATAAAAAATCTTTTTCATAAAAATTAAATAAAATAAAAAATTGAATTTTATAAAATGATAAATAAATGGTGCGATTTTTTGCATACCTGTCTACGAATCACACCAATGACGTATTTGTTCGAACTTTTTTATAGAACAGATGATATGAAATCAATCAGAGATGGTTGATTTTTTTTATTGTAAATAATATATTCAGTAAAAAATTAAAACTGAAAGTGTTAACTATTATACAATGTCCAGTTTATTACACACAAGTGGAATTATATATATCATAAAGTATTTTATAAAATTGTAACCAAAATAAAAATTTATGATATAATGAAATTACTTGTAAAAGAATTCGAAAGGGGATCTCTAATAGATGATAATTATACTATTGATAGCCTATTTGATAATATTAAAAATATGGTTTCCAATAGTAAAAATTTGGAGTATGAAAATGAAGGAAATGTATTAATTAAAATTAAAGATAAAAGGGGTACAAATGAAATGACAGAAAACGAAATTATAAAAGAAGTTGAAAAAAGGGTAAAAAAGGAATTAGAGGGAAAGGTAGATCCAGACATGCTTGGATATATTAATATTTTTGAAAATCGAAAAAAGAAAATATTAGAACAAGAATATGGAATTAAATTTCAAACCACGGTAGAAAAAAATTCTAGTTGTAGTATTGATTGAGGAGGATTAAACAATTGGAGTATAAATCATATAGGAATATAAAGGAATTACTAAGCCAATATAGATATGTTGCTTTTACCCGGAAAAATTACAGATGAAGAATTGATAAGTTTTTACAATGTTGAAAATATTGAGCAGGTTTATGAATATATATCTAAAGATGATATAGCAATTGCTGAAGAATGTTTAAATGCAGAAAACGATGAAGAAAGAGTTTTTTATAATAAAATACGAGAAAATTATGCAAAGATGTCAGAAGAGGAAATCTCGAAAAATTTAGACGTTTTTATAGAGATGGAGGTATTGGATAAGAAATTATTTGATGCTTTACCAGATGTCCGAATATTACTAGATAAAATAGAAGCGGCAAGACCATATTATCAGGGACAATTGATTTCATTAATAAATAAAGAAAAAGTTTTTCAGTATATAAATGAAAATGGAAAATCAAGTGATATTATAATTCAATATTTATCAAAGTGTAATTCTATTCAGCTATTAGAAGAAGTTATGGAATCAATTTCATCTGATTTTAATAGAGCTAAAATATTGGTGCAAGGTGGAAGTGACATGTTTTTACCATATGTTACTGATCAATATTATAGAACTCAAATTGTAAAATCACATTCAGAATTCGACTTTGATGAACAAGAATTGCTTGATGAAATGGAGGAATATAATTCTCATTTAAATCATATAAAAACACTTGATGATAAAAGTAGAGCAGAATACATTGCAGAAATTGAGGATAAAGATATTAAACAATCCCTTTTAACTGAAATTTCTGAAAAGAAAAACAGAGACATTGTTATTAACAGTTTTAGTAGATATGTTGATCCCCAAATTGCAAGCTTAGATAATTTAGCTCAAACAATGATTAGAGAATTTTTAGAAGATACTTTAGGAAATGGTTTTACAGATGATAAAAAAGAACGATTAGAAATAATATTTAAAAGAAGTGATATAGTTTTTGCAAATTTAGAACCAAATGTAAATGGCAGAGCATATCATGTGTTTAGAAATATTAAAATATCAAATAAACACAAAAATAATACTAATAGAAATTTAGGATTTCTAATTCATGAATATTCACATTTGCTATCAATGTTTGATTTTGCTTACACCCAAAATAGACCATCACATTTCATAGAAGAAGGAATGGCAGATACTTTTGCAGATTCTGTAATTAATCATTACCTTGAAAAGCATAAAAATATTATGTTAGATGGAGAAGAAATTAGAGTTGATAAGCCATATATTACATATAGTGGATATGATTTCGAAAATGCATGGGCAAGGACAATGCTGGCTGGATTAGAGCCTTCAGGTAAGGACAAAGAAGCAATAGGAGAATATATATTAGGCAGTAAATCAAAATTTGCAGAAATGGTTTTTGGAAAAGAAATTGCAGAAAAAAAATATAGAACACATTTTGGTATGGTAGAAATTGAAACTAATAGAAAGGAATTGTATTACTCACCAGAATTAGACTTTTCTAACATTGATGAAGAATCAATTTATTATAGAAGAAATCACATTTTACCATTGTACCAAATACAGAATAAAGTGAAAGATGAAGCGGATGTAGTTGGTGTTTTGTTGGAGGGAAAATCTTACTATGCAAGTTATATATCAGACAAATACTTTGATGGAAGAAAGTTTTATGAAGTTCCAAAGGAAGACTTAAAGAAATTCTTGAAACTACTTGAGTTGCAAATAACACCAGGAGAGCGCCCTAGTGCAATTTTTGAGATTTTAGAATATAAAAATGAACTAATTAATACTTTAACAGAAGAAGAAATAAAGAATTTTTCATTTGAAATTTTAGATGGTATTACTGTATTATTGGGAAATGAAAGTAATCTCATGGCGGGAACAAATCTAGAAAATGTTGTAAGGATTGCTTTTGAAGAAGAAATCAAGAAAACTAAGGAGGGGCAACCATTAGAAATAACAAAACAAAAAAGAGACATACTTGTCCAAAAATATAAAGATATGTTTGGAGCTAAAAATGAGAGTAACATGTATATACTTGACTATGTAAAAGACTATGATTTTGCATGTCAACAAGCGGAACAAAAACACAGGGTAACAAGCGATGTTGTTAAACAAATAGCAAAAGATATAGGTGTTGTTTGCGAGCATGAAAACGCAAAAAAAACAATAGATTCATTAATGCAAACTAGGAGTACACAAAGGGAGGAAAAACGAAGTGACAGAAGCTAAGAAAAATGCGTACAAAAGAGCATATACAGAATTGAATGAAATATTTAAAATCATGTCAGAAGATGAACTGAATAAAATACCGAGCATATTTATTGATAATGTGCAAAAAGAAATGGACAATGATTATGAATTTGAATTAGATAAAGATAAGGAATTATTAGAACAAGATTTAATGACAGAAACAAAAGCTCTTATAGTTCAAATGTATGTGAGATTTCTAGCTTCAGAAGGTGAAAATGAGTTATGGCAAAAATATGATAAGTATTGTATAAGTGAAATAGAAAAACAAAGAAGAGAGAAATACAATCCTGATAATTTGTTTAAAAATAAACCAAAATGGTCGATAGAAGAACAAGCACAAACTGAAAATACTGCTATGATAAAATATGAAAAAGAGACTTTTATTGATAAAATAAAGAGATTCTTTAGTGATTTTATAAGGAAAATCAACTAAATGTATATTAGATTATAGTATTTATTTATGATTACCTGAACTATAACAAACCATTATCTAGTAACTTAAAATCTATTGTTATTTTTTTGGGTAATGATAAAATAAAAAATAATTATGTATCAATTAGGAGTAATTAATGGAAATAGATAATAAATTAGCTTTATTGGAAGATTATAGAAATATAAGAGAAAATGTTGCATTTCATTTTACTTCTCAAAGTAATATAAAAAGTATATTGAGTGAAGGATTACGACCACTAATAGGCGATAATGCTTCTGGTGGATTAGGACAATCAGCTATAGAAAAAACTTACATTTCATATGGATTAGAAGGGGTATTACAACTTTATAATAGATTAATAACAGCATCATTTCAGCAACGAATAGGAGATTTTAATGGGATTTCTCACAAACCATTTGTGCCAGATTCTGCTAAAGATAAAGGTTCAAAAGATTCTTTATCAAGAATAGAAGGTTTTGAAATGATAAGACAATATATGGAAGATAATGTATATTTTATTTTTAATGCGACTAAAACACAATATGAACACAGCATAAGTGATGAAGATTTAGAAATGGTAAATTCCTCAATTAGTGACCTAAATGAATCTGGAATAAACATAGTTGAAAAATTTGAAGAATTGAATGATAAAATTACAGATTTAGTTCGCCAAGATGCATATGGAAATAAAGAGGAAATCCTTAGATTAGTTGATGAAAGAAATAGATTGACATTAGTAGTTAGAGAAAAAACATTACCAATTATTGATAGACTAAGAGGAACTTTACTAAATGAAGAAGATAATCCAATTATGGAAGAGATTGATTATAATGATGAACGCCTGCTGTGGATTAATCAAATGAAAGCACCTCATAATACTCATACTAGAATTATTGATAGTGATGGCAGACCTCGTGGAGTTAGAATAACTGCAGATATGCTTAGATTGTTTTCACACGATGGAAAACATCAATCAAATGGTTTAGATTTTTTGAGCTCAATGTTAAGCCAAGTTAATCCAAATGATGTGATTTATCTGGATAGTCCAAGATGTCATGATTGTAATTTGTTATTTAAATTTCAAGAATATGTACAATTAGTAAAACAATATGAATCAAGAGGTCTTTTAGTTGCAAGACCTGAAGAGTCTATTGAAATTGATGGTAAAAGAAGAACTATTCCTGAACGACAAGTTATGGATTTGACACATATTGAAAAATATCCAGGACTTGCTGAATTTATTGAAGGATTAGAACAATATTATGAAAGTCATAGATATAAAAAAACAGTCAGAGCACTAGCAGAAGAAACTTTTGATAAGATAAAAGATTCTAAAGCCAAAAACGATGTTGAACGTCAAATTTCAAAAGATGAACATAGCTTAGAAAATACTAATGAAATACCTATAAAGTAAGAGAAAGGACATAATTTAGATGGTAAAAGTTGAATATGCGAATGCATATAAAGAGGTATTAGATATATTGAAATATGTTTCAAAAGAAGATTTTGATAAAATTCCTGCAAAAAAAATTAAAATGTTTTCAAAGTATGCTAATTATGATTACGACTTTGAATATAATCCAGATATTACTTTGAAAGAACAAAATGTATCTGATATTGCACAAACTATTATAGCTATTTTATTTAGAGATTATTGGGCTACAAGTGAGCAAAGAGAAAAAATATTAAGCAAAGAAAAATATGATATGCAATTACTTGAAGAATATAAAAAAGAAAAGTATAATCCCAATATTATCTTTGATAATAAATATAGAACAAATAATCGTAGTTCTGAAGAAAAAAATCAAGAGACATCGTTGGTAGATGTTTCTAATATAAAGTGGTATAAAAAAATTTGGAAATCAATTAAAAATATTTTAAAAATAAGATGAATTAGCAAGTTTTATTTGGCTTTTTCATATAATCTGTGTATGCTAAATATAGGATTTGTTAAAGTTAAAGAACTTTAGAAAATCATTGTCAAAATATAAAAATAATGATATAGTATGATTATAAAATAAATTATACAAAAGAAGGAGATAGGATACAATGGAAGAAAAGAAAACTACAAAGATTAGTTTATCTACAATTTTATTAATACTATTTATTATTACTATTGGTGTAATGGCATATTTTATTTACAAATTAAATAATGATAAGCAATTAGCTGATAATAAGGTAGCAGAACTAAATAAGCAAGTAAGTGAATTAGCAAATAATGCTAATAATTTGCAAAATACAATAAGTGAAACATCTAATACAAATAATAATATTGCTGAAACAGAGAATAATATCGATTCTGAAACAAGTTCTAACAGTAATACTACAACTAATAGAGTTGAGAATAAGACTTTTTCAAATGACGAAATTAAAAATGCAATACAAAATTATTTAGAATTAGTAGGTGTTCAGCAAGGTTCACCAGAGGCATTACTAGAGACATTAGGCTATACAGATTTAGGAACAAATACAGAAAAAACAGATGATAACTATGTAAAAACCAATATTAAGTATTCAGAGTATAAAACAAAAATGCTTGATTATATGACCGAGCAATGGTTTGAAAATAATTTTACGAAATCTTTTAAAAACGTAAATGGATATTTGTATTATTTTGATGGAGGAGCTACAGGCTTGGAATATGAAGTTAAAAGTATTACTTTAAAGGGAGACTATTCAGATTTAGATTATATCGCTGATGTAGACATTGTCTATGATGAAGATTATAGAGAACAATTAAACATGGAATTTCATATAGAAAATTACAATGGTAAATGTGTAATTTCATATTGTGATTAATATTAATACCAAAACGATTAAAGTTGTTAAAAATTTTAGTTGTTTTGGTATTTTTTTATTTGTGTCATAAGTCAAAAAAATAGAAGCAAAAGAAAAATACAGAAAGTATTGAAAATGAAAATAATAAAACACCTATTGAAATTAAAAACGAGAAGTTTTATAAAAAATATATTTAGTTTATAAGATGATATATAGTATAAAAATATAAGCCTTTTGGTTGAAGTTTTTTTAAAATTAGAAAAAAGCAAGGGGAAGTTGTAAAACTTCCCCTTGCTTGCTATATTGGCTTTAAAATTATTTTTAAGAAATACATGAACATGATAAAAAATTAGTTAAAATCTGAAGAATTAAAAACATCAATTAACCATTTATCACCACTTTTTACAAGAGTAAATTCACTAGATTTATCATCTGTTGAAACCCATTCAGTACCATTAAATGTAGTTTGTTTTGTTTTTAGAGTGGCTGTAATTGTAGAATCTGTAACCTTTACATTTTCAAAGCCATCAAATCCAGCATATTCAACGGCTCCGCCTCCTGGAATATAATAGTATTTTCCATTATCAATGTTAATACATGTAGGCATATTATTATGAATTTCTTCAAGAAAATTTTCAGTACCATATCTTAAAATAATTTCATCAAAGTCTTTTATTTCTTCACCTTGATTTACAATAAAGAAAAGGTTGGGAGAAAAGTAGATTTTTTCAATCATTTCAAATTTGGATTGAAGAATAGGTAATGCTTCATCAACACTTAAGGTTTTTACTTGTGAAGGGGAATTTGTTGCTACTGGGTTTTCATTTGCCTTATTATTGTTGGTGCTATTTTTATTGCCATTATTTTTAAATATAAATAAGATTAATGCAATAATAAGAATGACTGATATTATTAATAAAACTTTTGTTATGTTTTTTTCTTTCATATTTTTTTATCTCCTTTATAATAAATTCATACAATAAGATTTTAGCACTATTCAAATTTTTATACAACATAAAAATTTGAAAAGAAATTTTCACAAAAGTCATATTTTTTCAATGTTTTTTTAATGTTTATTTAATATATTTAATGTAATCTAAACAAAGGAAAGGAATGAAGATATCATGAAAAAAATGACTAAAATCTTATTTGCTATTTTAATTGTATTAGCAATAATGTTAAATTTTACAAGTGTATATGCGGCACCGCCAGAAAAACCAAGTGGAGAAATGCCAACTCAAAATGGAGGGACACCGCCAGAAAAGCCTGATGAAAATGGACATGCTCCTGAAGAAAGTAGTAATGTATCACATACAGGAGCAACTGAAATATCAAGTGATACTACAAATGATGGGCAAACATATTCTTCTAGTGAAGGTTCTCAAAATGCTATATTAGTAACAGGAGGAACATCTACTATTTCAAGTTCAACAATTACAAAAACAGGAGATTCTGATGGAGATGATTCTGATTTTTATGGAACGAATGCAGCTGTTTTGGTAGAAGAAGGAACACTAAATATAAATGATGGAAATGTCACGACAGATGGATCACATGCAAATGCAGTATTTGCTTATTCAAATGGAACAATAAATATTTCAGATACTAATATAAAAACTTCAAGCAACAATTCTGGAGCAATAATGGTAACAGGAGGAGGAACATTAACTGCAAATAATGTAACAGCTGAAACAGATGGAAATTCATCGGCTCCAATAAGAAGTGATAGAGGGGGAGGAACTTTAACTGTAAATGGTGGTACATATACATCACATGGAACAGGTTCTCCTGTAATTTATTCAACAGCAGATATTACTGTTAATGATGCTAATTTAATATCAACAGCCTCAGAGGGTGTTGTTGTAGAAGGTAAGAATTCTGTTACTTTAAATAATGTGACAATGGAGGCTACAAATACTAAACTAAATGGAAATTCAGAAACATATAAATCTATATTTATATATCAATCTATGTCAGGAGATGCCGATGTAGGAACATCTTCATTTACTGCTAAAGATTCTAAAATTGTTAATAATAAAGGTGAGATAATATTTGTTACAAATACAAGTACTGTTATAGAACTAGAAAATAATGAAATAATAAATAATGATTCTGATGGAGGATTTTTAAAAGTAGGTGCAGCAAAATGGGGAACATCAGGTTCAAATGGTGGAAATGTTACTTTAAATGCTAAAAATCAGAAAATTGAAGGTGATATTTTAGTTGATAATATTTCTACATTGGATTTTTCATTAAAAAATGGAAGTAGTTATTCTGGAACAATTAATGGTGATAATACTGCAAAATCAATTAGTATTACATTAGATAGTAGTTCTACATTGACTTTAACAGGAGATTCTTATATAACGGCATTGAATAATGATGTTTCAGATAATAGTAATATTAATTTAAATGGCTATACCTTATATGTAGATGGTTTTGCTATAACAGATACTGATTATAATGGTGAGAAAGTTCTATTTGATGATAATAATCAAAATTCAGATAGTGATGAAAATGTGTTAAATGAAAAGTCTTCATTTAATATGAGTATGTTATTAATACCTGTTATTGGAGTTATTGTTGCTATATTAGTAGTTTGGGTTGCAAGAAGGATTGCTAAAAAGAATTAATTAAAGAAAATTGAAGTTTTTGATTAGAAAAGAATACTTGTGGAGCGAAAAACTTGAAAATATAAGAAAAAATGGTATAATAAAAGAAGGCTTGCAAATATTGCAGCTGTGTTATTATAAATGTCCCAAATGCTCAAAGAGCAATTGATAAGAGTATTGTGGGATGGTTTCCGAGGAAAGGAGGAGAAAATGAGTAGAAATCTTCGGAATGTAGTATTAGTGGTGTGTTTGGTATTAGTAGTTGAACTTCTAGGGTGTTCCCGCATAGAAGAGCCTGTGCAGGAGCCAGAAGACTATGAAGTGATGCTTTTCCAAGAAGTAACAACCGGGAAATCATTTATCATAGAAAGACTAGATGGACAATCTACGTTGTATCTTCAAATAGATACACCCAATACACTTGAAGGTTTGGATAATCAAGCAGATGAACTTGAAAAGTGTTTGGACAGATTTTTTGAAGATATGGAAATTTGGCCAGAAACGGGAGAAGAATTTATCCTTGTAGAGGATAAATATGATAAAAGCTTTGATATATTAGCCATAAATGGCAAATATGTCATTTTATGGACGGAGGAGGAGAGTTTACTACCAGTACCGGTAGCGTCTCCAGAAAAAAAATATGAACCTGACGATGAAGAATGGCAGAAATTTCTGAAAAAATGTTGTGGAAAAGCTTTGTCGCTTCAAAGCTTGCAAAAACAACTACAAGAAATACATAACATCTTCTAACACTTAGCCACAGCTAATATAAGATACTTATGAGATGGGCACATTTGTATCTAGCTGCGGCTTCGCCCATATATATTAATCAGTATATAAAGGCAGGAGAAAAAATGAACATAAAAGAACAAATAGAAAAATATAAACCATTTAATGAACAAGAAAAAAGTGATAAAAAGCAGATACTTGAATATATAAACACATTTGAAGATGTACTAACAAGAAAAAACAAAATGTGTCATTTTACAGCATCAAATTGGATAATAAATAAAGAAAGAACAAAAATATTAATGGTATACCATAATATTTTTAAATCATGGGCATGGACAGGCGGACATGCAGATGGAGATAGTGATTTAATACATGTGGCTTTAAAAGAAGCAAAAGAAGAAACCGGAATAAATGATTTGAAATTATTAATTAATGATTTATATGGATTTCAGATAGTGGCCATTGATGGTCACATTAAAAATGGTGAATTTGTATCACCACATTTACATTTAGATTGCGTTTATCTATGGGAAGCAAATGAAACTGAGAATTTAAGAATAAAAGAAGATGAAAATTGTGAGGTTAAATGGGTTGATATTGATGATGTTGTAAAAGTCACAACCCAAGCAAAAATGAAACCAATATATGAAAAGTATATTTCTAAAATGAAAAGTATTAATAAAAAACAGTAAATAGTTAAATTTTTACTGTTTTTTTGTAGTTAATTTTTGGAATTAAAAGGAGAAAAACTTTTAAGTAGATAGTTTGTTAACATAAATTTGACACGTGGGAGAAATCGTGATATATTGTGAAAAATATAATTAATGAGATTGGAGTAATTAATGGGAAATAAAAGCAAAAGCGGAAAAGGTTATAAAACACAAGCTGAAGTAAAACAAGCCTTATATGAATTATTAAAGATTTGGAAAAAGAATGGAACGACAGGAGTTTTTTTGCCTAGTATTAAAACTCAGTTCAGAACTGAAGAGATTTTTATGATTATATTTGAAAATCAAAAATATTTTAATTTACAGAGAGAGTTTGAATCTTTACCTGAAGAATCAATGACAGAAAATCTTTTAATTCCAGTAATATATGATAATCCAGAATTTATGAATAAAATAAAAAAGTGTAAACCTGAAAGAATTACAATGGCAGATGATAAACAGAATTTACCTATACAACAATTTTGGGTCCCAGAAGATAAACAAACTTTACCTGTATTAGTTGCTTTTGAACTAGGAAAGAGAAGACATGAAAGATTTTCTGCAGCTGAAGCAGGGATTTATGGGGATAAAATTCCTTACAATAGAAAAGCTATAAAATATACTAAAACAATCAGAGACTTAGCAGATAAAGTTGAAGAAATAATTGGTACAAATAATTTAAGATTATTAAGGGAAATAAAAAGCGAAGAAGAAAGAAAAGAATATATTAATGAGTTATTATTTTACATACATGAAGTTACAGAAGGAGCCAAATTAACGGAAGACGAAGTTTATGAAGCTAAATATGAAAGTTTTGAATATAAAGGTAAAAATAAATTATTGATACTTGTAGCTGGATATCCGGATTCTGGAAAAACAACTTTTTCAAAAACTTTAGCTGGAAAAATTAAAGGAGCAATTCACCTTGATTCTGATGTGCTGGAGTTTCGTATAGGAAATTTATGGAAACTTCCTGATATACTAAAAGCAATTCCTAGAGATGCTATAAATATAAGTGGGGATGTAGTAGTATTTTCAGATTCAGATGCATTTGGAGATTCAAAAGAAGATTCATATTTTTTTGAATTAGATGAAATTAAGAAAGCAATGGGAGATACAAATATTATTAGAGTATTTGTGAAGCCTGAATCTGTTCTAAGCATGTTTCATAATTCAAAATATAGACAAGGGCTTCCTTTTGAGCAGTATAAAACGAGTGTTGATGATTATTATGAAAATCGTAATTGCCTTGGAGATATTGTTATTACAAACGATTATACTTTAAATAGTATCAGTGAAAATTGTGATAAAGTAATTGAAAAAATAATTAGAATGTTTGGACCTCATGAAATTGAAGATAATCCAAGACCTAATGCTTCTGACTTGCTTGAAAAAATAGGCGCAGAAAGAATAGAAGAAGGAGCTAGCAGAATAGCAGAAAATATGGATTTATTACAGGAAACTTCTAGACCAAAAGGTGGAATTGAAATTTAGAAAGGAAATAGAAATGATTACTGCTAAGACCTATAAAGAAGTGTATGAGATTTTAGGTTATATGGATAAATTAACTGTTATGAAAATACCTATAGATATATTACAATCTATAAAAAATAAGAAAGATAATAAATATGTAACAAGAGTTGATAAAAATGATATTTTTAATGAACAAAATGTTGAAAAAGATACTATTGACTTGTTATGCTATTTTTATAAAAAATATTGGAATAATTGATTTATTATCTTAAGCATAATAGTTAAATTAAACTATTAAAATGAGTTTTAAGGTTAAATAAAATACATTTTTTTATTGATAAAAGCTATAATTATGATATAATTAAAAAAATTGTTAATGTTTAAAAGTGCTAATATATTTTGAAATATATAAAATGTATTATATCAATAATTTTGAAGTTTATTTGGTTGGCAAAAAGCTTAAACTATATTCAAAAGCTAAAAGGGGGAGATTAAAATAGCTGATGAGAAAGGATTAAGAATAGGCACAATTATTCGTACAATTGATGGAAAGAAAATAGTTGTTCAAAAGCTTTTAGGTGAAGGTGGACAAGGATATGTATACCTGGTAGATTATGATTCAAGTCTAAAAGCTTTAAAATGGTATAAAAAAAGAAAAGATGGAGCTGTTCCAGATAAATTTTATGAAAATTTAGTTAATAATAAAGAAAAAACTACACCAGGCAAAGAGTTTTTATGGCCAATTGATGTAACTGAAAAAAAAGATGGCACATTTGGATATGTTATGGATTTAGTTAAAGATGGTTATTATACCATAACAGAGTATATTCTAGGAAATGTACATTTTAAGAACTTTAAAGTTGTATGTGATGCAACACTAAATATGGTTTCTGCATTTAGAAAATTACATAATATTGGATATAGTTATCAAGATTTGAATGATGGTAATTTTTTCATTAATCCAAATACAGGAAGTATTTTAATTGGTGATAATGATAATGTATCTCCAAATGGAATAGATATGGGAGTTTTAGGAAAACCACGTTATATGGCTCCAGAAATAGTAATGGGAAAAGGTAAAATAAAGCCTGATACAATGAGCGATTTATATTCACTAGCACTTTTAATATTTATGCTTTTTACAAATACACACCCACTGGAAGGTAAGAAAATAAAAAAATGTGGAAATATTGATGCACTATCTGATGAATTATATGGAAAAGGTGCTACATTTATGCTAGATCCTAAAGATAAGAGTAACAGTCCTTTGCAAGCAATACATCAAAATGTTATTAGTATATGGCCATATTTCCCAAGTTACATAAAAGACATCTTTATAAAGGCTTTCAGTAGAGAAGCTCTAATAAAAAATGTAAATTATAGACCAAGAGAAATTGAATGGATGGAGAATATTGCAAAATTTAGAAATGATATAATAATTTGTGAAAAATGCGGTAATTCAGTATTCCTTAAAAACGAAATAACTTCATGTGATTGTTGTAATAAAGATTTGAACATTAAAAATTATATAGAAATAGATAATTTCTTAGCACCTGGAAAAGAAGATACTAGAATATATAATTTCCAAATAGGTAGAAGTAATACAAATGAAGCATTAAAGCCAGTTGCAAAAGTGGTTAGAAATAAATCGAATCCAAACTTATATGGTTTAGCAAATATGTCGACTATTGTATGGAATGCTACAACACCAAGTGGCAAAATAAAAAAAGTTATATCTAAAGATATAGTACCTTTAAAAACAGGAATTTCAATTGATATTGAAAAATATAAAATATATATAAAGTAAATAGGAGGAATTTAATATGCCAAATATGCCAGGAAAAATTGAAACAAGACCAGATTTAACAGTATTTTTTGTACTAGATACATCAGGAAGTATGGAGAATGAAAAAATTGCAACATTAAATGCTGCTATGGTTGAAACTACAAAAGCACTAGAGGAAGAAGCAAAACATAATGGAGATGCACACATAAGAATTGCAATACTTGAATTTAATAGCGGTTGTAATTGGATAACTTACAATGGTCCAGAATATATCGAAGATTTTATATATTCTAACCTTAAAGCAGGAGGTGTTACTGATATTGGTTCAGCTCTTAAAGAACTTGAATCAAAATTGCATAAAGATCAATATCTTAATGCAACAATAGGAGCTAAATTACCAATAATTATATTTATGACAGACGGATATCCTACTGATGATTATGAAGATGCATTAGATAGTATAAAACAAAATAAATGGTTTAGATATGCAACTAAAATAGGATTTGCAATTGGAGATGATGCTGATGATAAAGCAATAGCAGAAATCGTTGGAAATTCAGAAGCAGTTATAAAAACAGATGATTTAGATAAATTTAAAAAATTACTAAAATATGTGACAATAACATCAAGTAAGTTACAGTCACAAACCAAAAATGATGCAGGCCAATTAGTAACTGGTGGAAGTGTAGTAAGTGATGCTTTAAATGATGGAATATTAGATGATTCAGATGTAAGTGATTCAGGTGTTACTGATGATGGCGATATTGAAGAAGATTGGAATTTAGATGACTGGGAATAGTACTAAAAAAACCTACAGAGAAGGAGAATGATGTAAGTATTTGCTAACATCTATTAAGGATATGAATGATTTATTTATTTTTAACAAAACTGTTAGAGGTAATAGCCATATAACTAAAAATATTCCTTGTGAAGATAATTCAGGTTTTTTAAAAACAGATTCGAATTATATCATCACCATAGCCGATGGCCATGGTGATTCAACATGTTTTAGAAGTAGTATAGGTTCGAAATTTGCAGTTGAGTCGGCGATTAAAAATTTATCAGAATTTGCTAAAATTTATGAAGAAAAAAATGATGAATTAGAAAAAATATTTTCAGATAAAGATAGTACAGAATTTGTTTTAAACAATTTAACTACACAAATTATAGATGATTGGAATGAAAAAGTTAAAGAAGATTTAAAACAAAATATAGTTACTGAGGAAGAAATTAATATAAATTGCGAAAATAGTCAAAGTACAAAAGAATTATATTTATCTGGAAATAGGTTAAATCATATTTATGGAACAACATTAATTTGTGGACTGATATTAAAAAATTTCTTAATTCTTATTCAACAGGGTGATGGAAGATGTGATGTGCTTTATGAGAATGGAGAAATTGAGCAACCTATTCCATGGGATGAAAGGTGCGAAACTAATGTAACAACATCCATGTGTGATAATGATGCTACTGAAAGTATAAGATATTGTGTAATAAACATGATTCAAAAACCTGTAGCAGCATGCTTTATGGGAAGTGACGGAATTGAAGATTCTTATAAAAACATGGAAGGTACACATTGTTTTTATAGAAAATTATCGTTGGAATGTTTAAGCAAACAAGATAGATTTGATGCATATTTAGAAAAAGAACTATCTCAAATGAGTATGCAACGTAGTCAGGATGATATGTCAGTTTCTGGAATAATAGATTTAAGTAAAATATCAAAACTTCAAAAAATATACGAACGAGCTATTAAAGAATATGAATTAAATGAGAAGCTGGAACAAGTAGATGCTTTAATAAAATCAAAAACTAGAAAACATGATGTTTTAGGCAATCGAGTGGAACAATGCTCAAAAGAATATGAAGAAACTCTTGAAGAATTAGAAAAACTAGAACAAGAAATAAGTGATTTGGAAGAAAGAAAAAATGCGGTAGAAAAAGAAATTGACATTTATAATGAAATAGTGTCAGGAAAAGAGAACCTAAATAAGAAGAAAAAAATATTTCTAATTAAGAAAAAAGAGAAAAATACGCAAAAAGAATTATCAAGAACTCAAAAATTATATAGGGAAAAATTAGAAGAGAAACTAGCAGAATTTGATAAAATTTCTAATTTGTTAAATTCAAGAAATGAGAAAATGGCTATTTTAAGAGGAAAATTTGAAGAGATAGAAAATTCAAAAGAGACTATATTTTCAGAATACGAAGAATATGATGAAAATTATAGAGATTTACAAGAACAATATGAAAATCTTAGAAAACAGCTAGAAGATTTGTAATATTGGAAGGAATTATTTATGAAAGAGATAGTTAAAAAAATAATAGATAAATATGGAAAAGAAATTTTATTAAATTCAAAAAAATTTATATCAATATTTTCAGACGAAGCACCTAGTATGAAAAAGGAAAAGAAACTTTTACAAATAGCATTTAGTGAAAACATTGGGGAATTGTTTGTAAATTGTAAAGATAGTCAAAGAGAAATTTGCATAATAAAAGTTAAAAGGAAATTGGATAGTTATATGTCTGAAGAAGGATTAAATAGTGTTTTAAAAGGAATTTCTTATGGACTTGGGTGGAATGATGAATATCAGAAATTGAGTAAAAATCAAAATAGATATTCTAGTTTTATAGAGAAACCAAAGAATGATAATAATATGGCTAAAAATATTAATAAAAATGAAGAAAAAAGTACTAACGAAGGACAAGAAGTAATATCTACCAAAAATGATAGAAGAATAAAAAATGTTTCAATTAATAGTGAGCCAACAAGTTATATTCAAGCTTTGGGATTTCTAGGAATGTTTTGTGTTATGATAATAGTTTATTGTTTTCCATTTATGATAATTATGACAATAATGAGTGGGGAATATGATTTATTACCATTTTCTATAATAATGGAAGCATGTGCAATAATTGCATATGTTTCTACAAAAAATACCAAAAAAGAAGTTTGGTGTTTTCCGATTATGGTTCTTATTTTGACTATAAGTATGTTTATTTCAATGGGAATTTCAACATTATTTGGAATTAAAATTTTTTAATGAGAAAGGAGATAGTTAGCATGAGACATGAATTAAAAAAAATCGTTGAAGATAATGGAAAGGAGATTTTGCTTGATAGAAATAAGCTTATTCAGGTTTTTTCAAATGAATATCCCGAAATGAAAAAAGAAAAAAGAGCATTAACTTTGGCATTAGATAAAAAGGTTAATGAACTTTTAGTTGAGTGCAAGGAAGAAGAAAAAAAGAAAAATTTAACCATCGCTAAAAAAAGATTAGAAAATGTTCAGGAGTTAACAAGGAAAAATAGTGAAACTGTTTTAACTAGTTTCATATTTGCATTAGGTTGGGATAAGTCTTATGTTGATTTAATAACAAATCATAATGTTGGAAAATTACAAAGTCAACCAGAAGAAAATGTAAATTCTTCCCCAAATGGTAAAGTCGAAATACCAAACAATGTACAATCTGCTACTAAGCCAATTTCAAAACCTAAAGCTCAGCCACATACACTTCTTAAAGGTGTTGCCGGAGCTGGTGGAAAAACAAAAATTGCAACATCATCTGGAAGTATGATTGGTATAATAATAACAATTATTATAATTGCTGTATGTGGATATTTTGCATATAGATTTATAAATCCAAATTATAAGGAAATGATAGGAGGATTTTTCAAAAGCTGTCAAAAAGATCAAGAAAAATGTTTTTCATATTTTCCACCACAATATAGAGATAAGATGAAAGAAAAATATGGTTCTGATATGATGTGGGTAAATCTATTTACATTAGGTCAAGATATTCAAGTTAATTATTTAGATAGTAAAAAATTAAGTGATTCTGAGATAAAAGATATTGAAGAAGATATAAAAGAAAGATATGATGCAAATGTTAATATAAGTTCAGCTTATGAATATAAAGTGAACATTAGTATGATAGGAACATCTGATATTTATGTAACAATTGGTAGAATCGGATTAAAATGGTATATATTGTACATGCCTTAAAATGTTGAGAGGTTTATTATGGAAGAAGTATTAAAGAATATAATAGAAAAATATGGAGAAGAAATATTATTAAGTAATAAAAAATTTGTTTCAATATTTGCAGATACAGCACCACAATTGAAAAATGAAAAAAAATTATTAGAGATGGCTTTAAATGAAAATATAGGTCCATTATTTGTGAATTGTGAAAAAAAACAAAGAAGTACTATTATTATAAAGGCAAGAAGAAAACTCGAAAATAATTATATGTCTGAGACAGGGATAAATGAGTTTCTAGCTGGGATTACATTTTCTTTAGGGTGGACAGAAGAATATAATACACTTAAAAATCATAAAAATGTTCAAAAAAAAATAGAAACTGAGGTGAAAGAAAAGAAAAAAGAAGAGCCGAAAAAAGTAGTGACAACTGAAAATAATGAGATTATTTCACAAGAAACAGATAGTGAAGAAAAGAAAAAAACTAATTGGAAAGTTGCAACTATTGCATCTTTAATAGGAGGAGTTTCAATTGTAATTATTGATGGCAGAGAGAGTTTTGCTTTAAATTTATACAATTTTATTTCAGGAATTATAGTCGTTTTTTTTGCATTTATTTCAATGCATATAGCCAAAAAACTTAACAAAGGAAAAGCGGCTACAGGGATTATAGCATTTGTTATTTGGTATGGCTTTTTGATGTGTATGGTATTTATATCTAATCACGTACAGTTATGGGAGTATCTTTTAGAAAAATATGAGTAAAAGATAATTTACAATAAATTTGTTACATAAATTTTTACACTAGATAAATTAATTTTTTATTAAGGAGGATTGCTATGAAAAAAATAGTTACAAGTTTAGCAATAATAGTATTGCTATTTGGTAGTGCTTTACTACTAACAGGATGTGGAAAGGAAAAAGAAGAAAAGAAAGAAAAAACAGAATCAATAGTAGGAAGTTGGAGATATGAAGGAGCTGATTATACATATACTTTCAATGAAGATGGAACAGGAGATTATAATGTATATGGATCAGAAATGAAATTTACATATTCAATTAAAGATAATAAAATTTCTATTTTATATGATGGAAATACTAGTCCATTTGAAACTGAATATAGTATAAAAGGAGATACTTTAAATGTTAAAGATTCTTCTGGAAATGATACTTTATATAAGAAAGTTCAGTAAATTTGTTTTAAGTTATGAAGGAGGAAATAATTAATGAGTAAGACTACAGGAATTACATTATTAACAGGTTACTTAGGTGCTGGAAAAACAACACTAATGAATCATATTTTGAATAATCAAGAAGGATATAAGGTTGCGGTAATTGTAAATGATATAGGGGAAGTTAATATTGATGCTAAATTAATTCAAGATGGAGGATTTATTCAAGAAAAAGATAATGGAAAAGTTGTTCCTTTATCAAACGGTTGCATTTGTTGTACATTAAAAGAAGATTTAATGAAACAAATAGTTGACATTTTGAAAACAGGACAATTTGACTATATTTTGATTGAAGCTAGTGGTATTTGTGAACCATTGCCAATTGCTCAAACAATTTCTGTATTAGAAAATTCATTATCTGATTATGGAATGACAAATCTTTGCAGATTAGACAATATTGTTACTGTTGTTGATGCATTAAGACTAGCTACAGAATTTGGATGTGGAGAAAATTTAGTTAAAGAAGATATTGATGAAGAAGATATTGAAAACCTTTTGATTCAACAAATTGAGTTTTGTAATGTTATAGTATTAAATAAAGTTGATGAAATATCAGAAGATGAATTAAATGAGGTAAGAAAAGTTATTAAAACTCTTCAACCAACTGCAGAGATAATTGAAACTAATTATGCTAAAGTTGATGTTGGACAAATTATGGATACTAGAAATTTTGATTTTGACAAAATATCTGGTTCTGCTGGATGGATTCAAGAACTAGAAAAAGATGAAGAAGATGATGATGAAGATCATGATCATGAACACCACCATCATCATGATGGGGATGAAGACGAAGATGAAGAGCATGAACACGAGCATGAGCATCATGGGCACCATCATCACCATGATGAAGGAGAAGCTGAAGAATATGGCATAGGAACATTTGTATATACTTCTAGAAAACCTTTTGATTCGAAGAAATTTGAAGAATATGTTAATTTTAAATTTCCTAAAAATGTAATTAGATGTAAGGGTTTGGTTTGGTTTAAGAATGATTATGATATGTCTTACATTTTTGAGCAAGCAGGAAAACAATTACAATTATCAGAAGCGGGATACTGGATTGCATCTGCGCCAAAAGAAGAATTAGAACAAATGATAAAAGAAGATCCAAGCATTATGAAACAATGGGATGATGAAGTTGGTGATAGGATGGTCAAACTTGTATTTATTGGTAGAAATATGAATAAAGAAGAAATCTTTTCTGATTTAGACAAATTAATGTAATAGGTGTGAGTGTCAAACGGGACGCCCTTTTTTGACACTCACATTTTTTGCCCCAAATTTAGCCTGTTTAATCAATTTTATTGAAATATTTAATTAAAAGTGTGTCAAAAAAGGGCGTCCCATTTGACACATATTTTTATTTTATTGGAATACTTATGAAAAAAGGGAGGGACAAATGAGGACATATGTTAAGGAATATTTTTATAATAATATTACAGAATATTTGAGGTTGCTAATAATCACTATAACAGGAATTGTAATTGCTATTTTCTGTATAAATAACACTAATAATTCTGAAAAGAGAATAATTAAAGAAATCACTAGTGAAAGAATTAATAACATTAAGAGTAGTCAAAATGTTAATCAAAAAGATGTTTTTACTACATCAATTCACAGAAATATAAAAGATTTTTTGGTTGCCGCATGTTTATCAACAACAATTATAGGACTTCCAATTTCTTATTTTATGATTGTAAAAAAAGCATTTTCTATTGGGTATACAATTTCTGCAATTTTTGCCACACAATCTATAAAAACATCAATTATTTTTATTTGTAGTGGAATGCTTTTTCATAACATAATATATCTAACATCTATGTTTATAGTTCTAGTGGCTGGGGTAAATTTTGTGAAGAATACATTAAAAAAAGAGAGTGATATAAAGTTTGAAATTATTAAATATTTATTCTTTGTGTTAATTGCAATTTTAATAGTAATAATCTCGTCATTGCTAGAGGCATATGTGTCAACATTTTTTTTAAATCTCTTTAAAAAATATCTATAAAAACTATTTACTTTTTTTAGAACTTCTGATATAACATTACATATAAATAATTTATGTAAATTTGTGATTAATTATTCAATGTAAAATAGATTTATTTTAGGTTATTATTTCGGATGGGGGACTAATAAATGGAAAAACAAATTAAACTTTTCTTAGATTTTTTAGAGAATGATAAAAAATTATCTGCAAATACATTGCAATCATACAAAAGAGATATTGTTCAATTTGAAGAATACTTAGATAGCAAAAGATTAGTTTATACTAAAATAGATGAACAAGAGATAAGAAAATATATAGATTATTTAAAAGAAGAAGGTAAAAAATCTTCTACAATATCAAGAAATTTAGCTTCAATTAGATCTTTTTATCAATATCAATTACGAAATAAAAAAGTAAAAAAAGATCCCACTGAAGGACTAGAATCACCTAAAATAGAAAAAAAGGCTCCAAGTATTTTATCATCAGAAGAAGTAGAATTATTACTTGAACAGCCTAAAAATGTTGATTTAAAAGGAATTAGAGATAAGGCAATGTTAGAATTTGCATATGCTACAGGAATGAGAGTTACAGAAATTATTTCTTTAAATTTAGAAGATGTTAATTTTGATAAATCATTTGTTGTATGTACAAATGGTGTTAAAAAAAGAACTATACCACTTGGAAATATTTCTATAAAAGCCTTAAATGAATATGTAAACAATGCTAGACCAGTTATGATTAAAAATGAGAATGAAAAAGCATTATTTGTTAATGTAAATGGAAAAAGATTAACAAGACAAGGATTTTGGAAAATTATCAAATATTATAAAGAACAAGCTCATATTTCAAAAGATATTACGCCACATGTTTTAAGACATTCATTTGCAACACATCTTTTACAAAATGGAGCAGATTTGAAATCAATTCAGATGATGCTTGGACATTCTGATATTTCTTCAACACAAATATATATGAAATATCAAGATGATGGATTAAAAGATATATATAAAAAAGCTCATCCTAGAGCATAAAAGTATTTTTTGGGAAATCAATATAAAAATTATTAAAAGGGGTTATAAACAAAATTATAACCTCTTTTAATAATTCATTTTACCCCAAATTCTATGCTTGACAAATTTATATTATGAATATAAAATAGATACGGTATATTAAAATATAAAATTTATAGTGAAGTTTATATATTTAATGAACATTGAAAAATTAATAGAAAAGAGGTTGATTATAATGAATGAAGTACTAATTGTTATAATTACTCTTTTAATCTCAGCAGCAATATTCATACCTTTAGGAATTACTATTAGAAAAAGAATTGCTGAATCTAAAATAAAAAGTGCTGAAAATGAAGCTAAGAGATTACTTGAAACTGTAAAAATAGAAGCTGAAAATACAAAAAGAGAAGAAATTTTTAAAGCAAAAGAAGAAATGCTTAAACTTAGAAATGATTTAGATCAAGAGATTAAAGAGAGGAGAACAGAATTAGGACAACAAGAAAAAAGACTTATTCAAAAAGAAGAGAATTTAGATAGGAGAGTACAATCTTTAGAAAATAAAGAAAAAGATCTTGAAAAAAGAATTCTTGAAAATGATGAAATTAAGGCTGATTTAGAAAAAAAGAAAGAAGAAGAAGTGCAAGAATTACAAAGAATATCAGGATTGACAGTTGATGAAGCAAAAAAACAATTACTTGATTCGCTAGAAAGTGAAATATCAGCTGAAAAAGCTCAAAAGATAAGAGATTATGAAAATAAATATAAAGAAGACTCTTCAAAAATTGCTAAAGAAATGGTTAGTTATGCAATACAAAAATGTGCAGCAGATCATACTTCTGAAACTACAGTATCAGTTGTATCATTACCAAATGATGAAATGAAAGGTAGAATTATAGGTAGAGAAGGTAGAAATATTAAAACATTAGAAACACTAACAGGAATTGACCTAATAATAGATGATACACCAGAAGCAGTTATTATTTCAGGATTTGATCCACTTAGACGTGAAGTTGCAAGAATTGCACTAGAGAAACTTTTAGAAGATGGAAGAATACACCCTGCTAAAATAGAAGAAATGGTTGAAAAAGCAAAAGAAGAAGTTGAAACTATAATTAAAGAAGAAGGAGAAAGAGCCGTTTTAGAAACAGGAGTAAATGGTTTAAATCCAGATATAGTAAAACTTCTAGGAAAGCTTAAATATAGAACAAGTTATGGTCAAAACGTATTAAATCATTCAATTGAAGTATCTCATTTATCTAGAATAATGGCAGATGAATTAGGATTAAATTCAAAACTTGCTGCACGTGCTGGATTACTTCATGATATAGGAAAAGCTTTAGACCATGATATGGAAGGAACACACGTAGAAATTGGTGTTGATGTATTAAAACGTTATAAAGAAGGCGATATTGTAATAAATGCTGTAGAAGCTCATCATGGTGATGTTGAACCAAAATCATTAGAAGCTGTTTTAGTTCAAGCTGCAGATGCAATTTCTGCATCTAGACCAGGTGCTAGAAGAGAAACACTAGAAACTTATATTAAAAGATTACAAGATCTTGAAAGAGTTGCCGAATCTTTTGAGGGTGTTGAAAAATCATTTGCTATTCAGGCTGGTAGAGAAGTTAGATTAGTTGTAAAACCTGAAAAGATTTCTGATAATGATATGTTAATTCTTGCTCGTGATGTTGCGAAAAAGATTGAAGAAGAAATGGAATATCCAGGTCAAATTAAAGTAAATGTAATTCGTGAAACTAGAGCTATTGAATATGCAAAATAAAAAATAAAGCGCAGAATAAAAATATTCTGCGTTTTTTCTATTTTTAGAAGTTTGTCATTAGGATTTTATATATTGGCAAATTCACATATTTGATGATATAATATAAAATATTTTATAAGAGAGGGAAATTTAATAATATGTTCAAACTACTAAAAAAACTTAAATTAACATGGAAATCAGTTATTATTGTTATTTTATTATTAGTAATTCAAGCAATGGGAGAACTAGCGCTACCAGACTATACTTCAAAAATTGTAAATATTGGAATTCAACAAAATGGAATTGAAAATTGTGTGCCTGTTGCAATCAGAGAAAAAACAATGAATAATATACTTGTTGCAACTACTGATGATGAGACAATTTTAAAAAATTATAAATTACTTTCGAAATATGATTTATCAAAAGAAGAATATGAAAAAAAATTAAAAGAATATCCATTACTTGAAAATGAAAATATATATGAGTTAAAAAAGATTTCAAAAGATAATCAAGAAAAGCTACAAAATATACTTGCCAAGCCATTAGTTATGGTTTCTATATTAGAAGATGAAAACAAAAGTGAGCAGTTAAAAAAATATGTACTTTCAACAATGCCAGACCAAGTTGCCATAACATTTGAAAATAGTAGTTTATTAGAAATTATAAAAAACATGCCTTCTGAACAATCTCAGAAGATGATAAACCAACTAGGAGAAGTAATTGATAAAAATTTAGGAGGAATGATTGACCAAACGGCAATAGTTACTGTAAATGGTGAATATGAAGCTATTGGAATGAATACTGATAAAATTCAGAAAAAATATTTATGGAAGTCAGGATTTCAAATGCTAGGAATTGCATTTTTTATTATGGCTTCAGGAATTGTAATTTTATATTTGTCTTCGAGAATGGCATGTTTGCTTGCTAAAAAATTAAGAGAAGAAGTGTTTGAAAAAGTATTAAAGTATTCAAATAAGGAGTTCAGAGAGTTTTCAACAGCTTCTCTAATCACAAGAAGTACAAACGATATTCAACAAATTCAAGGCATGATTCAAATGATGTTTAGAACAGTTGTATTTGCCCCAATAATGGGAATTGGTGGATTTATAAGAGTTTTAGGAATTGGTGCAACATCCATGATTTGGATTATTGGATTTGCAATAATAAGTATTATTTTTGTTGTTCTATTACTTTTTATAATTGCAATGCCCAAATTCAAAAAACTACAAGTACTAATCGATAAAATTAATCTTGTAACAAGAGAAATTTTAACTGGAATTCCTGTAATTAGAGCGTTTAACAAAGAAAGAGATGAAGAAAAAAGATTTGATAGAGCAAATTTGGATTTAACAAAAGTAAATGTTTTTGTAAATAAAGTAATGTCATTCATGTGGCCATTATTAATGCTTTTAATGAATGGTATTACACTTATGATTATTTGGTTTGGTGGACATAGTATTGACCAAGGAGTTATGCAAGTCGGTGATATGATGGCAATTATGCAGTATACGATGCATATAGTTATGTCGTTTTTAATGATTTCGATAATATCAATAATGTTACCTAGAGCAGCAGTAAGTGCTAATAGAATTAATGAAGTATTAGAGAAAAGTTTAAGTGTTGAGGACGGCAAAGAGTTAAAAGAATTTGATAAAACTAAAAAAGGATTAGTGGAATTTAAAAACGTTTCTTTTAGATATCCAGATGCAGATATGGAGATTTTAACTGATATTAACTTTACAGCAGAACCTCGGAAAAACTACAGCCATAATTGGTAGTACTGGTAGTGGTAAATCTACAGTTATTAATCTAATTCCTAGATTTTATGATGTAACTGGTGGAGAATTAAGGGTTGATGGAGTTAATGTTAAAGAGGTATCTCAAAAACAGTTAAGGGATATTATTGGATTTGTTCCACAAAAAGGAATACTATTTTCTGGAACAATAGAATCAAATATTAAGTTTGCAGATGAAAATATGAGTGATGAGAAAATGTATGAAGCAGCTAGAATAGCACAGGCTGCAGAGTTTATAGAGGAAAAACCAAAAAAATATAAAACATTGATTTCTCAAGGAGGAACAAATGTATCAGGAGGCCAAAAACAAAGAATTTCAATAGCAAGAGCAATTGCTTCTAATCCTGAAATATACATATTTGATGATAGTTTTTCTGCATTGGATTATAAGACTGATTCATTACTTAGAGAAGAACTTGCAAAGGTGACTAAAGATAAAACAGTAATTATAGTAGCCCAAAGAATTAATACAGTTTTAAATGCAGATCAAATTATAACATTAGATGATGGTAAAATCGTTGGAAAAGGTACTCATGAAGAGTTAATGGAAAATTGTGAAACTTATAGACAAATTGCATTATCACAACTAAGCAGGGAAGAGTTAGATAGACACCATATTCAGGAAGGAAGTGAAGAGCAATAATATGAACGAGAAAAGTAATGAAAAAATGGAGACAAAAAAGAAAAATATAGGTGGAGGCCATGCACAAAAAATATTTGCAGAAAAAGCAAAAGATACTAAAGGAACATTAAAAAGATTGGCTAAAGGGTATCTGGCAGAACATAAATGGAAGCTTATAATTGTATTTATTTTTGCAATAGCAAGCACAATTTTTACTATAGTTGGACCTAAAATATTAGGAAAAGTTACAACAGAGATATATAGCGGAATTGTAAAGAAAATTTCTGGAGTTGGTGGAATTAATTTTGATTATATTTTAAAAATTGTTATTATACTTGTTGTTTTATATCTTATTAGTGGATTATGTTCACTAATTCAAGGATTAATAATGACAAATGTATCTCAAAAATTAACATATAAATTAAGAGATAATATGTCTAAGAAAATACATAAATTACCTATGAATTTTTATGATAAGAGAAGTAAAGGAGAAATTCTTTCAATAGTTACAAATGATATTGATACTTTTGGACAAAGTTTTAATCAAAGTATTACTGAGGTTATTACTTCAATCTGTACAATAGTCGGAATATTGGTAATGATGATTTCTATTAATATTCCAATGACTTTTATATCATTATTAATATTGCCAGTTTCTACTATATTTTTAAAAATGATAGTAGGAAAATCTCAAAAATATTTTAAAGATCAACAAAATATATTAGGAGATGTAAATGGGCAAGTTGAAGAAGTTTATAGTGGTCAGCAAATTGTAAAAGTTTTTAATAGAGAAGAAGAAGTATTAAAAGAGTTTAAAGAAAATAATGAAAAATTATATACAGCTGGAAGAAAGTCTCAGTTTATGGGCGGTTTAATGCATCCACTAATGACATTTATTAGTAATTTAGGTTATGTTTTTGTTGCAATAATTGGTGGATATTTAACAATGATGGGAAAAATTCAGGTAGGTGATATTCAATCATTCATACAATATAACAAACAATTTACTCAACCTATAAGAGAAATGGCCCAAGTATTAGCGCAACTTCAAACAATGGTTGCAGCAGTTGAAAGAGTTTTAAACTTTTTAGATGAACCAGAGGAAGAAGATAGTAAGTCTAATCCTGTAGATATATCAGTGTTAAAGGGAAATATTAAATTTGATCATGTAAAATTTGGTTATAATCCAGATAAAATTGTAGTTAATGATTTTAATGCAGATATAAAAGAGGGACAGAAAATTGCTATTGTTGGACCTACTGGAGCTGGAAAGACTACAATTGTAAAACTACTTATGAGATTTTATGATTTGAATGGTGGAAAAATTACAATAGATGGATATAATATTAAAGATTTCAAAAAAGGTGACTTAAGACGAAATTTTGGCATGGTTCTTCAAGATACATGGTTATTTAGTGGAACTATTAAAGATAATATTAAATATAGCAAACCTGATGCAACAGATGATGAAGTAATCGAAGCTGCTAAAGCTGCACATGTTCATCATTTTATAAAAACACTTCCAAATTCGTATAATATGATATTAAATGAAGAAACAACTAATATTTCCGCAGGTCAAAAACAGCTTTTAACAATTGCTAGAACAATTTTAGCTAATCCCAAAATATTAATTTTAGATGAAGCTACAAGTTCAATAGATACAAGAACAGAGATACAAATACAAGCTGCTATGGACAATTTAATGAAAGGAAGAACAAGTTTCATTATTGCTCATAGATTATCTACAATAAAAAATGCTGATATGATTTTAGTTATTAATAATGGTGATATTGTTGAACAGGGAAATCATGAGGAATTGCTAGAAAAGAAAGGATTTTATGCTTCACTTTATAATTCTCAATTTGATGAAGTTGAAGAATACTAAAAACAGATACAAGTTATGAAAATTGTGTAAGATGATACTTGATATCAAAAGTATTTATTTATATAATAAATAAGATAATAGTGCGAATAGGAATAAAAATATACTTAAGATTATATAATGAGTTAAATAATTAATTAGGGGAATATGATGAGTTTTAGAGAGTTAAGGGAAAAATACCCAAATTTTATTTATAATGATTTTAATATTTTTGAAAAAGAAGATAAATTTGTTATAGAATTTGATTTTGAAATAGAAAAATTAGCTAAATTTAATCCAAGATTGGAAATATTAAAAAAGAAATTTAATTTTAGAAAAATAGATAATAGAATTAGAAATATAGTTTTTAATATGGGAATGGTTGAAGCAATTAGCTATTTTAAAGCTACATGTTCACCAAATTTTATTATAAAATGTGGATATTTAGACGAATACCAAAAGAGTTGGTATAAAAAACTATATTACTTAGGACTAGGAGAGTTTAGATATATTAATAAAATAGATATTGATCAGGATAGTTTTTTGAATTTCGTAAATCAAGGAAAACCAATTGAAATTAGTAATGAAGAAGATAACTTATCAGGAATAATAATTCCAATTGGTGGCGGTAAAGATTCAAATGTTACAATGGAAATACTTTCTAAATATCAAAAAGATTCTTTAGCTTTTAGAATTGGAAAAAATAATGTTTCAGATGAATGTGCTAAATTGGGAGGTTTCTCAAACGATAGATATATTGAAGTAAATAGAATTATAGATAAAAATCTTTTAGACTTAAATGAAAAAGGATTTTTAAATGGTCATACACCATTTTCAGCTATGGTTGCTTTTACAACATATTTATGTGGATATGCTCTAAGAAAAAAATATATTGCTGTTTCTAATGAAAATAGTGCTAATGAGACTAATGTAAAAAATGAAAATATTAATCATCAATATTCAAAAACAATTGAATTTGAAAATGATTTTAGAGAATATGCTGATAAATATTTGAAATCTAATGTATATTATTTTAGTATGTTAAGGCCAATAAGTGAAATTCAAATAGCAAAACTTTTTTCAAAATATGAAAAATATCATAGAGTTTTTAAAAGTTGTAATGTTGGTTCTAAGCAAAAACCATGGGTTTGGTGTTGTAATTGTCCAAAATGTTTATTTGTTTTTTCAATATTAAGTCCATTCTTATATAAAGAAAAATTAGTTGAAATTTTTGGAAAAGATATGTTTGAAAATAAAGATTTATTGGAAACATTTATAGAACTATGTGGTTTCGGCGAAATTAAGCCTTTTGAATGTGTTGGAACATATAGTGAGGTTAGATATGCAATTTCAGAGACAATAAGGAAATGCGAAGATAAAGATAATTTACCATATTTGCTAAAATATTATTATGAACATTATGAATTATCAGATGAAAATCCATTAAGTGAGTATAATAAAAATCACAATGTTCCTAAAGAATTTGAAATTTTATTGAAAAATGAATTATTTAAGTAGGTGTTTTATGATAAAGAATTTATTATATTTTATTAAGAATAAAAAAATACTTATTTTAGGCTTTGGAAAAGAAGGAAAATCAACATATCGATTTATAAGAAAATATTATCCAAATCAAAAGCTTTTCATAGCAGATAAGAATACAGCTCTATTAATAGAAAATCCAGATTTAGTAGATGATATAAATGTTGAGGTTATCGTAGGAGATAACTATTTAGATAATCTTGAACAATATGATTTAATTATCAAAACTCCAGGAATATCTATGAAAGATATTAATATTGAGAATATTAAAGATAAAATTACAAATCAATTAGACCTTTTTTTAAGATTTATAAATATTTATACAATAGGTATTACTGGAACAAAAGGAAAGAGTACAACTAGTAGTTTAATTCATAAGATATTATTAGATCAGGGCTTAGATAGTTATTTAGTTGGAAATATTGGGGAACCCATTTTTAATGATATAGAAAAATTTAAAGATAATTCTATTGCAGTAATAGAACTTAGTTCACATGCATTAGAATATGTTACAAAATCACCTAATATTGGAATTTTCTTAAATCTATACCCAGAACATTTAGATTATTATAATTCATTTAAAGATTATGGAATTGCAAAATTTAATGTTGCAAAATTTCAAAAACAAGATGATTATTTTATTTATAATGATGATAATCAAAATATGAAAGACCTTAGTTTTGATGGATATAAAATAAGTGATTATAAAATTAGTATAGAACATAAGCCAAATTCTAAAAATAAAGTATATATAGATGGTGATGATATAATTGTTGATGATAAAAAAATATGTAGTAAAAATATTGATATGAAGCTTCAAGGAATGCATATTGTAAATAATATTATGTTTATATTTGCAATTATAAAAATTATGAATTTAAGCTTTGAAAAAGCTTTAGATACGATTAAGTGTTTTGAAGGCTTAGAACATAGAATGGAGCTTGTTGGAAAATTCAAAGATATTATATTTTATAATGATTCTATTTCTACAATTCCACAGTCAACAATTAATGCAATAAACGCTATCCCAAATGTTAATACATTAATTATTGGTGGGAATGATAGAGGCGTAGACCAAACTGAAGTTATTGATTTTATTAAGGCTTCTAATGTTGAAAACATTATTTGTCTTCCAAAGACAGGAGAAGAAATATATAATAGATTAATTAACTCTAATAAGAAAATATTTATGGTTTCTAATATTAAAGAAGCTGTAGAAAAGGCTTTTGAAGTTACAAAAAAAGAAATGGTATGTATCCTTTCACCAGCAGCAACAAGTTATGGCTTTTTTAAAAATTTCGAAGATAGAGGTAGACAATATAAAGATTGGATTAAAAAATTAGGAGAAATATAATAAATTAAAAACCACATAAGAGGAGGAATTTTATGAACCCAGGAACTATAGTTGTAATTATTTTATTAGTGATACTTGTAGGATATATTATTTATATATTTAATAAAATTACCAAAGCAAGTAATTTAAATTATGAGGCATTTAGCAATGTAGATAGTGTTTTAAAGAAAAGATTTGATTTAATTCCAAATCTTGAAGCTATTGTAAAAGGATATACAAGCCATGAAAAAACGACTCTTGAAGATATTGCTGCAATGAGAGCAGACTTATCTGAGAGAATGACTGTTAGTGACAGACAAAAAAAGGAAGACAAATTATCAGCTATGATTAAAGATGTTGTTATTTCAGTTGAAAATTATCCAGATTTAAAAGCTTCTGAACAATTTTTGAGCTTGCAAAAGGAACTTGTAAAAATAGAAGAAGATATTGAAAAAGCTAGAAGGTATTATAATGGAACAACAAGAAATTTTAATGCACTTATTCAACAGTTCCCAAATAACATTTTGGCTTCAATTTTAGGATTTAAAAAAAGAGCATTTTTTGATGTTGACTTATTGACTAGAGAAGAAGTAAAAATTAACTTCCCAGATAGAAGAAAGGAAGAAAGAAAATAATTTTAAAAAATTAGCACTCTCCTATTGACATTGCTAAAAAGTAGTTGTATAATACTAACTGTAAAGAGAAATAATTAAATTAAATATGCGTACACTATAGAAAAAGATATGGTGTCAACACATAATTTATAAAGGAGGAATGTGTTATGATGATGATACCTAGAAGGAATTTTTTTGATGAGGTTTTTAATGATGAAAACCTTATGGATAAAAGGGAAGCTAAGATTATGAAAACTGACATTAAAGAAAAAGATGGAAATTATATCTTTACTGTAGATGTTCCAGGATTTGAAAAAGAAAATATTGAAATCGAATTAGAAAATGGCTATTTAACAGTTTCAGCAAAAACAAACAAAGAAATCAACAATGAAGAAAAAGATGGAAATTATATTTACAGAGAAAGATATTCAGGACAATGTTCAAGAAGCTTCTATGTTGGAGACAATGTTACTGAAGAAGATATTAAAGCATCATTCAAAAATGGAGTTTTAACAATGGTTGTTCCTGAAAATAAGCCACAACAAGAAGAGCCAAAAAAGCGAATTATTATTGACTAATTTATATACTAAAATTTTAGAGGCACGTCTGCAATGGACGTGCTAATTTAATATCAATTAAAGGAGGGAAGGTTTATATGAATACTCAAAAATTAACACAAAAATCAATTGAAGTAATAACAAATGCTCAAAAATTAGCTATAGAAAATCAAAATCAGCAGATTGAACAAGTACATATTTTATATTCTTTATTAGAAATAGAAGAAAGTTTGATTTCTGAAATATTAAAAAGAATGAATGTAAGTGAAAATTTTTCTAATAGTGTTTTAGATGAAGTTAAGAAACTGCCACAGGTTATGGGAGCTAGAAAAATGGATTCTGTTTATGTAGCTCAAGATGTTGACCAAATGCTTGTAGATGCTGAGAAAATTGCAACTAAAATGAAAGATGAATATGTTTCTGTAGAACATTTAATGATATCATTATTTGATAATGGTAATAATGTTATTAAAAATTTATTTAAAGTTTTTAATATTGGAAAAAATGAATTTTTAAAGGTATTATCAAATATTAGGGGAAATACTAGAGTTACATCAGATAGTCCTGAAGAAACCTATGATGCTTTAAAAAAATATGGTACTGATTTAGTTGAAATGGCAAGACAACAGAAATTAGATCCTGTTATAGGAAGAGATGATGAAATTAGAAATGTTATAAGAATATTATCTCGTAAAACTAAAAATAATCCATGTTTGATAGGAGAACCTGGAGTTGGAAAGACTGCTATAGCAGAGGGATTAGCATTAAGGATTGTAAGGGGAGATGTTCCAGATGGACTTAAAAATTGTACAATTTTTTCATTAGATATGGGCTCATTAGTTGCAGGAGCTAAATATAGAGGAGAATTTGAAGAAAGATTAAAAGCTGTATTGCAAGAGGTTAAAAAAAGTGATGGAAGAATTATTTTATTTATAGATGAACTTCATACAATTGTTGGTGCAGGTAAAACCGATGGAGCTATGGATGCTGGAAATCTTTTGAAACCTATGCTTGCTAGAGGAGAGCTTCATTGTATAGGTGCTACAACATTAGATGAATATAGAAAATACATTGAAAAAGATCCTGCTTTAGAAAGACGTTTCCAACATGTAATGGTTGATGAGCCAAGTGTGGAAGATACTATTTCTATTTTAAGGGGATTAAAAGAAAGATATGAAGTATATCATGGAGTTGAAATAAGTGATAATGCAATCATTAGTGCAGCAACACTTTCACATAGATATATTTCTGATAGATTTTTACCTGATAAGGCAATAGATTTAATTGATGAAGCATGTTCAATGATTAAAACTGAAATGGAATCGATGCCAATTGAGTTAGATGAAATTTCTCATAAAATTACGCAATATCAGATAGAAGAGACAGCGTTAAAAAAAGAGAAAGATGAAATGTCACAAAAAAGATTAGAAGAGATACAAAAAGAAATTGCAAATCTTCAAAATAATTTTAAAGAATTAAAGGCTAAGTGGGATAATGAAAAAGATGCTATTTCAAAAGTTCAGAAATTGCGTGAAGAAATTGAAAAAGTAAATTCTGAAATAGAAAAAGCAGAAAGAAATTATGATTTAAATAAAGCAGCTGAATTAAAATATGGAAAACTTCCTAAATTGCAAGAAGACTTAGCTAAAGAAGAAAAAGTTGCTAAAGATTCTAAAAAATCAAATTTACTTAGAACTAAAGTTACAGATGAAGAAATTACTCGTATTATAGCAAAGTGGACAGGTATTCCGGTTGCTAAACTTATGGAAAGTGAAAGAGATAAAATATTAAATCTAGGAAGTATCCTTCATAAAAGAGTTATTGGACAAGATGATGCAGTAACTCGAGTAACTGAATCAATAATTCGTTCAAGAGCTGGAATTCAAGATCCTAACAGACCTATAGGTTCATTTATGTTTCTCGGCCCAACAGGCGTAGGTAAAACTGAACTTGCCAAAGCTTTAGCTGAAGCACTTTTTGACGATGAACATAATATAGTTAGGATAGACATGTCTGAATATATGGAAAAATATTCAGTTTCTAGATTAATTGGTGCTCCTCCTGGATATGTGGGATATGAAGAAGGTGGACAATTAACAGAAGCTGTAAGAAGAAAACCATATAGTGTAGTTTTGTTTGACGAAATAGAAAAGGCACATCCAGATGTATTTAATGTTTTATTACAAGTTCTAGATGATGGAAGAATTACTGATTCTCAGGGAAGAACCGTAGATTTCAAAAATACTATTATTATACTTACATCAAATTTAGGTTCTGAATTTATTTTAGATGGAATAGATGAAAATGGGGAAATTTCTTCTGAGTGTGAGAAAAAAGTAGATGAATTATTAAAACATACATTTAGACCAGAGTTCTTAAATCGTTTAAGTGAAATTATACTATATAAGCCACTAAAGAAAAATGAAATTGAGAAAATATTGGATTTATTGATAATAGATTTAAATAAAAGGTTAGAAGATAGACAAATTATAATTAAGCTTTCAGAAAATGCAAAAACTTATTTAATTGATAATGGATATGATCCAATATATGGTGCAAGACCTCTTAAAAGATTTGTTCAAAAAGAACTAGAAACGCTAGTTGCTAGAAAGATTTTAGAGCAAGTAATTATTCCTAAATCAGAAGTTGAAATTGACTATAATGGAAATATGCTGATAATAAAATGATAAATTTTTGTTCTCTCTTTTTATTGACTATGGTTTAAATTATAAATATAATTTTTATATATGAATTGAGAGGAGATTTTAAAATGGAAGAAAAAGTTCAAAATGCAAAAACTAGTAAAACATGGTTAATATGTATTATAGCTATAATTGCTATTGTAGCTTTAGTAGCTGGAGTTTTATTATTAAGACCTTCATATAAGAAAGAAATAAAAGGTTTCGTTGATGGTATGAGTGATAATGAAAAAATGGACAAGTTTGTTGAAAAAAATGTCAATTTAAGGGCATTATATGCTTTACAACAAATGCAAAAAAATGAAGATTTAGATTTAGATGATGAAAAGGCTTTAGAAAAAGCATTTAAAAAGGAATACAAAAATGCCAAAAAGGCTGATTATGAAGATAGTGAATATGTAGATGGAGTAAAATCAATATATAGAACAATGTCATATTTAACAGCTACTTCTGATGATGTAAAAATCAAAATTAAAGATATTGGAAAATTAGAAAAAACTAAAAGACTAACAATGTTTAGAAAAGCAGATTTTACTTTAGAAGTGTCTGCAAATGGAAATACTCAAGAAGTAAAATTATATGGTATTTTCTATAATAATAAATTAGTATTATTTGGATCTGATTCAAGCAATACTTCTGATTTAATTTAAAAAAAGAAGCTAAGACTTTTGAAATATATTGTCTTAGCTTTTTTTTATTTCTTTTAAACATTTAAAAATAACATCTTCTAATTTGCTTGTTTCATACACAGATGTAATTGAAGCATCAAAAAATTCTTGAGGTGTGACTTGAGTTAAATCTATTAGGTAACCATTTTTGTAAGCAAGTTGTCTTATAAATTCTCTAATAGTTCTACCATTTCCTTCTCGAAAAGGGTGTAATACATTTAATTCAGATAGATAATATGCAAGTCTTTTGGAAAAAGTTTTTTTATCTAAATTTTCTAGAAAGTTTTCTGATTTTAATTCCTCAAGAAGTCGATCTAATTCGGTTTCAATAAATTCCCAATTTGCAAATGTAAAATTGCCTTTAGCAATGTTTTCAGTTCTAAACTTGCCTGCAAATGGATATATGTCTTCAAATAAAAATTTATGAATATAAACAAAATGAGCTTTATCAAAACCATGTATAGAAGTGTTTTGCCTAAGTATATATGATTTTGCTAAAACTATTTGTCTTTCTAATTCAAATAATTTATTGCTATCGTGGATATCTAATTTATTTATTAATAAATTAGTACCTGGATAGCAATAAATTGAATTTCGTGCTGTGTAAAAATCTTCCATAACTTAAACTCCTTTTAGAGTATTTCCTTTAAATAGGTCAATCATTTCAGATTGTGAGATTTCATTGTTTGAGAACCTTTTCAATACTTCAATATCTGATTCTGTTATGTTCATATTTTCAATTGCAAAATCTTGTCTTAAATTTTCAATATCGAAATTAAATTTTTCTTCTTTTGACATATAAAACATAATTATTTCTCCTTGTATATAAGTATTTTGAAAGTCCTAAATTTTTAAGACTCACCACATATTTATTATACCATAAATTTTGATAAAAATCTACCTTTTAAGGTCATTTTTGGCTTAAGACGGAAATTTATAAATCTTATATTTTGCCTAGAAGTGAAGTTTTTTGAGAATAATGTATTTACTTTTTTTAAAAAAGCAAATATAATAATATAGATGGTAATTAATTAGAAAATCAAAGATTGATAAATAAAGAAAGGAAGAAAAATGAAGGATATTTTTAGAAATAAAAGAATATTATTTGCCCTTATTATGTGTTTAGTTGTTATTGCTATTGCAATATTAGTATTTATAATCATTGGAATGGATGGAAAAAAGAATAAGAATGTATCTGTTATTAATTTAGATAATTCTACAGGAACAGCTATGACGAATGTTACTAATACTACTACATCAAATGATAATAAAACGAATGCAGATAATAAAACTAAAACAGATGATGAGAAAAATGAAACTAATGATGTAACAAACAGCAATGACAATGACGATGACGATGACAATGACGATGACGATGATGACGATGACAATGACAATGACAATAACGATGATGATGGTAATAGTGGTGATGATACAGAAGAAGAGGAAAATGAGATTAATTTTGATGGAGAACAATTTTATTTAGATGCAGTTAATGATTTTGTTGAAGGATTAACAAGCCAGAAAAAAATGGAGAAATTTATTGAAGGCCATTTAGATATAAAAGCATATGCTGCTTGTTATAATGTTGAAGGAAGTGATAGTGAGTTTTTAGATGAATATCTTTCTTTAGAAGATGATGATGAAATAGTTCAAAGTGTACTAGAAAAACTTCCTGAGATTGCTACATATGATGATGTAAAATTAATGGCATTAACAGATCCTAAACAATCAGGAGATAATGATGAGATTAATAGAGTGATTTTAACAATAAAAGCAGATGGAAAGACTGAAAAAATTAGAATGGTATTCTATGGTGAAACTGTTATTTATATTTATGATGATGATAATAAATCAATAGTTGAATTAGATTAATTTTAAATTATTAAAATGTTAAATGAAAGCTACTTCATTTCTTTTTGAAGTAGCTTTTTTATAGGAGATTAATTTGGAAATAATGGAAATTAACTTAGATGGTGTAATAATTAATTACAGACTTGTAAGAAAGAAAATAAAAAATTTATATATGAAATTTAATGAGAATGGTACATTGGAAGTAAAAGCTCCAAAATCAATGTCACAAAGCCTAATAGATAGATTTTTAAAGGAAAAGATTAAGTGGATAATAATTCAAAAAAACAGATATGATTTGATGTTAGATGAAAAAGAGACGGATATTTTTAAAGAAGGAGAATTTCTTTATTTTTTAGGAAAAAAATACTTTATAAAAATTGTTGAAGATAAGAAAAATGAAGTGTTTATTAAAGAAGATGCTAATAAAGAAAAAAATTTACTAGTCATAAAAATTAAATCAAAATATTTAAATAATATTGAATACATAAAGAAAATATATGAGAAATGGTTAAAAAATGAGTGCTTAAAAATCTGCATAGAGTATGTAAATATATATGTAAAAAAGATGGGAGAATATAATATTCCTAAACCTAGTGTAGACATAAAGAAATTTAAGGCTAAATGGGGATGTTGTATTCCTAAAAAGAAGATGGTTGAATTTTCACTGAATCTTGTGAAAACTCCAATTGATTGCATAGAATATGTAGTTGTACATGAACTTGCTCATTTTAAATATATTAATCATAATAGGGATTTTTATAATTTTGTTAGTATTTTTGTTCCTGATTGGAAAAATAGAAGAAATCTTTTAAATAAAAAATTTGCTGGAATTATTAGTTAATAAATTATTTACAAAAAATTTTTTTTTGATATAATCTTTGTAGATTGATAAAAAGGAGGATTTATTATGAAATGTCCTAAATGTGGAGCTGACGTTGCCGAAAACGCTAAGTTTTGTACGAGCTGTGGAGTAAATTTACAAGAGAGTTTAGAAGAACAGGCAAAAATGGAAGTTCCAAATGAAGTTAAAATTACAGCAGAAAACGAAGTTAATGAAGCAGAGAAAAGTGATGAAAATGTACCAACAGAAGAACAGGAAATAAAACCACCAGAAAATTCAGAAATTGAAGCTAAGGAAGAAGCTAAAGAAGAAGTTAAGGAAGAAATTAAAGAAGAACCTAAGGAAGAGCCTAAATTTACAAAAAAAACCAGTGAAGATAAAAAAGAAAAAAAGAAAAAACATACTGGATTAAAAGTATTTTTTATTTTAATTTTAATTATTATATTACTTATTGCTGGTTGTTATGGTCTTTATAAATTAGAAGTATTGCCTGAATCATTATCTTCAATATTTGAAAAAGTCGAGAGTATTTTTGAAAAAGAAGAAAAAGATGAAGATAATGAAGATGAAGAAAAAGAAGAATCTGATAAAAAAAGTAGTAAAAAATCAGAAAATACTGTTTCAAATGAGGTAAAAGAAGAAAAAAATAAAAAAGAAATCACTAAGGTTGACGAAGATGAAGAGTTAGTATATGACACTATAAATAAGACTATTGCTGGAAATACATATAAAGTCCCTGTAATTAATATTGATTCAATTTATATTGAAGGTTGCAATAAAGAAATTAAAGGATATGTTGAATCAGAACTAAAACTTTATGAAAAGGCTACTAAATTACCTGATGATGCAATTACAACTTGTGACTATTATTGGGCACAAAATGATAACATTTTGTCGGTTGTATTTTTTATAGGAAAAGATGACTTTGATGAATATCATGTATATAATGTTGATGTCTATACTGGAGACATTATTGTTAATTCAGAAATATTAGAAGCTGCTAAAATAGAAGAAAGTTCTTTAGCTGAAAAAGGATCAGATGCAGTTAAAGATTTTTATGAAAATTATGCATTTGATTTATCTACTGAAATAGATAAAACATCTACAGAATATACTACTGCATATAAATCTACAATAGGAAAAGGAAACTTTGATAGATATATGAAAATGTTTTTGAACAAAAACGGAGAATTATGTGTTGTTGCAAGAATTTCTATACCTGGTCAATATGAATCAGAAGATGTATTATTAAATGTTGAAAATAAAAAGAGAAATAGTAAACAACTTATTGAAGGAACTAAATTTCCAATTAAAAAACTAAAACTTGATGATGAAGAATCTGAACAAGAGGATGACTCAAAAGTTGAAGAAAAAACTAAAGAAAAGGTTGAAGAAAAGGAGCCTGTAGAGGATAAAAAAACAGAAAAAGCTGAAAATAAGATTAATGCTAATATTGTAACATAAATGAAATATTTTTTTAGTTGTTATTGTAAAATAATAATGATATACTTTTTTATGATATTTTACAGACAAAATTATGGTATAATAAATTTTGACAAACTTTAAATAAGGGGTTAGTATAATTTTTATGAAAAAATTATTATTTAAGCTCATAATAATATTTTTACTAATAGTTTTAGCTATAGGATCTATTTTTATTGGAACAGGTTATTCCATGTATAAAACTGCATTAAAAGAAACTAGCTTAGAAGAAAAAATAGCTGAAATTAAAGGAAATGATAATTATTCAAAATTAGATGAGATTCCTAAAATTTATAAGGATGCATTAATTGCTGTAGAAGACCATAGATTTTATGAACATAAGGGAGTCGATTTAATTTCTATTTTGAGGGCAACTATAAGAAATATTAGAAGCAAGGAACTGGTAGAGGGAGGAAGTACTATTACTCAGCAACTTGCAAAAAATACGTATTTTACTCAAAATAAGGAGATTACTAGAAAAATAGCTGAAGGATTTATGGCTAGAAAATTTGAAAAAAACATGAAAAAAGATGAGATTTTAGAATTATATATCAATACATGTTATTATGGAGATGGATATTATTCATTAAAAGAGGCAAGTGAAGGATATTTTCAAAAATTACCATCTCAACTTAATGATTATGAAGCAACTATGATAGTTGGAGTCCCCAATGCACCGTCAGTATATGCGCCGACAGTTAATTTTGAACTTGCTTCACAAAGGCAAAAAATTGTATTGACAAAAATGGTTGAATATGGATATCTTACAGAAGATGAAAAAAATGAAATATTGTCTCAAAAAAATAATTATCAAGTATATTTTAATAAATAAAATATAAATCTAAATGAAAAAATTTAAGGAGGAAAAGAAATGAGTAAGAAATTTCTAAATGAAAAAGGAGCTGTTAAGGTTTGGGTTATCATTTTAGTACTTGTTCTTTGCTTAGCTGTTGCTGGTGGAATTTTTGCTTATGTAAAAATAAGTGGAGACAAAGAAGATGATAAAGAAGAAACATCACAATCATCAGAAAAGAAAAATAAAAAATCTGATAAAAATGATGAAGATGAAAAAGAATCTAAAAAATCTAGCAAAGATGAAGACGAAGATGAAGATGAGGACGAAGATGAAGATGAGGATGAAGATGAAAAATCTTCAAAATCAAGCAAATCTTCAAAAACTTCAAGTAACAAAGAACGTCATTTCTCAGGAACAATTGATATGAGTGCTACTGCAGGATTAGATGGAACAGAATGGACAATGGATCTTTATGGAACAGATGAAACATTAACAAAACTTGTTTTAACAATTGACATGGAAGATTTAATAAAAGAAACATATGAATCTGTTAAAGATGTATATGATTATGAGGATTTTATAGATTTGATGAAATCTACTATGGAAGAATCTGTTGATGGTTTTGAAGATTCATTTACAAGTGAATTAGGTGCAAGTAGTGTAGAAGCTGAAGGTAAAGTAAAATGGTTATCTGATGAAGTACTTGAATTGACTGTTTCATTTAATGGTGCTACAGCAGAAGATTTAGAAATCGACTTAGAAGAAGGCGATAGCTTAATAGAAACTGTTGTTGAAGAATTAAAAGACTCTGCAGATATGGAACTTAAAGAAGTAAAATAGTTTCTTTAAAATAGTAAGAATTAAGCCACTAGTTAAGATATAACTAGTGGCTTTTGATATGTTTAAAATAAAAATTATTCTTCAGAATTTGAAGAAATATATTTCCATACTACAGCAGCGATTGCAGCACCGATAAATGGAGCTACTATAAATACCCATACTTGAGATAAAGCTGTTCCTCCAACAATTACGGCAGGAGCGAAGCTTCTTGCAGGGTTTACAGATGTTCCTGTTAATGGAATTGTAACTATATGAATAAGTGTTAATACAAGTCCAATTACAAGACCAGCCATTGAATCATATTTGTCATCATGAGTTACACCAAGGATTGCTAAAACAAATATGCATGTAGCAATAATTTCAACGATAACTGCAGCTCCTAGAGCTAATCCTACCATTGAAAGTTCTCCATATCCATTTGCACCAAGTCCTGGATCTGTAAGATTTGTAGCACTTAATATTCCATAAAGTGTTCCAGCTCCAGCAAAAGCTCCAGCAATTTGAGCTACTACATAACCACAAAAGTCTTTTACTGTCATTTTTCCACTAATCAACATAGCAAGAGATACGGCAGGGTTTACATGTCCACCAGAAATTCTTCCTACTGAATATGCAATTGCAACGATAGCTAAACCAAAAGCAAAAGATATTGTAAGTACACCTAATATACTTAGTGCTCCTCCTGTAACTGCAGCAGTTCCACATCCTAATAGTACTAGTATAAAAGTACCAATGAATTCACAAATATATTTTTTCATTTTTCCTCCTTCTACGAATTTTGAATTCGTATATTTGTTTGACGTGATTATATACTTTTATTTTGTAAAAGTAAAGTGAAAAGGAAATTGATTGACTAGCTAGATTTAAAATGATATATTAAATCAAAAGATGTATAGATGAGAAAGGTAAGAAATGGGAAACTCTAATAATTATTATGATAAATATGAAAAAATGATAAATGCATTTCAGGAAAAGACAGTTAAAAGTGCAATCGAAGGATTTTTGGTTGATTTAAATGATGATTTGACAAATAATGTTAGAGATTATTTAGATTTACAAAATAATGAAGAACTAGTTAAGATTCAGAAGTTTTTAAACAAATTATTAAATCTTTTATATAATTGTGAACTATATGAGATGCAGGTAGAACAAGAAGAGATTAATTTAATAAATAATTTGTCAGAAAAAGATAAATTTGAGTTTAAAGAAACAGTAATATATTTTAGTGGAAGATTACCAATAAAGGTAGATTTAGAGCTTTTAAAAAAGGTTTATTATTTAGACAATAATAAATATATAAAAATGAATTTAACATTTGCAACACTTCAAATGTTTGATGAAGAGATAGAATTAGACTTTGTAGATAAAGTTGTTAGAAATCCTGAATATGATGAAATGATTCGTTCATGGACTATGGCCTTTTTTAGAAATGAAGTGAGCCCATATGAATATAAAGATAAAAGGCAAGATGACTGGACTGTTGCTAAAATGCCAAGAATTAAACGTTTAAAAATAGATGATAAAGAAAATCCTAAATATAAAAAAGCTATGGCTTATAGATTAATGGATTTGGTTGTAATATATCTGTTTTTGAGGAATAGAAATAAAAATTCATTACAAAATGAAGAAAAAGATATAATTGAAAATGCATCAATAGATTTTGAACTGTATTCAGAGAACAAAAAGGCTATTATTAATGAGTTAAAGAAAAAAATACTTGAAATATAAAATTTTTTAATAGAAAGTCTAATATAAATCGTATAAAGAAGGATGTTGATATAGTGAATGATATTGAAGATTTTATAAAAGATATAAGAAAAATTAATGAAAAATATGTACAAAATAATTGTAATGGGAGCCTTGGTGAGAATTCAAATAATTTCATGATAAAATCAGGAAAAATTCCAATCCTAATTTCAGCGCCACATGCTGTTAGACAAATTAGAAAAGGGAAAATAAAAGGTGCCGAGACTTTAACAGGACCAATTGTTGAAATTTTATGTGCAAAAACAGGTTCTAATGGTATAATTAGAACCTGTAATTTAGGTGATGATCCAAATTCGGAAAATGAAGGAGTTTCACTAGCATATAAAAATGCTATTTTAAAAACTATAGAAGAAAAACAAATAGGGTGTATGATAGAAATTCATGGATGTAAAGATGATTATCCATTTGAAATTGATGTTGGAACTAATTATGGATTAAACATTAATTCTGAAGATGAGTATCTTAAAATTATAACTGAGCAACTCAGAGTAGTTGGAAATACTACTGTAGACTGCATATTTGATGCATCTAGCAAAACAATTGTAAGTAATTATATTAATAAACACTCTAAGGTTCCATGTTTTCAAATTGAGCTTTGTAGGTCACTTAGGTGTGATGCATCTAGATTAGAAAAATTAATGAATAGTTTAGAGATAATTGTTCATAAATTGTCACAGCAAATAGAGCCTAATAAGAGATTTGATGAACCTACGATCTAAGCAAGGAAGTTTATATCAAGGTAAAGAAAAAGCCTATTGATCGAAAAGGGTATGAAAGTATTTTAAGACTTTGTAAATAGTGAAGAAACAGCAGTGTTAATGTTAGAAAACAATATAGAACCAGAAAGAGCGAGTGATTTTCTCGCTCTTAAATTTAGTTAAACTGCTGATAAAATTTTTTTTGCGCTAATTTTTCTTGAACACCATTTAGTGCTTCTCCAAATCTTTGAAAGTGAACGACTTCACGTTGCCTCAAAAATCGTAAAGGGTCAACAACATCTGGGTCATCTGCACATAAATCTATTAACTTTTCATAGGTTGCACGAGCTTTTTGTTCTGCTGCCAAGTTTTCTTGTAGGTTTGCAACAGGGTCGCCTTTTGCTGCGATATAACTTGCTGTAAATGGAATTCCTGCTGCAGATTGAGGATAAACATCAACACCATGATCTGTGTAATATGCTCCAAGACCGGCTTTTTCAAGCTCTTCAACAGATGCACCGTCAGTAAGTTGATGAACTATAGAGCCAACCATTTCAAGGTGTGCAAGTTCTTCTGTACCGATATCATTTAATATTGCTTTAGATTTTTGATCAGGCATTCCAAATCTTTGAGAGAGATATCTTAGAGAGGCGGCAAGTTCTCCGTCAGGCCCTCCAAATTGAGAGATTATAAATTTTGCAAGTCTGGGATTAGTGTTTTTAATTTTAATTGGATATTCTAATTTTTTCTGATATAACCACATTAGCAATTACCTCCTTTTTCCCATGGCCAAGGCTGTTCAATCCAACGCCACTTGTTGCAAGGACAATCCATTGTTAGTGGGCCATAATTTTTTTGATAATTATCTGTTAACATTCTTAATTTATTAGAATATTCATTATGAAGAAACAGAGCTTTTCTATCTTCTGGGTTTATGTCTAAATATTGGGTAAGTTCAATAATTGAAAAATTTATTGACCTTATTTCATTTAAAAGTTCAGATTTGTTTTTTTCATTATTTTGAAATTCCATTTATAAACAGCCACCTCCAGTTTGATTAGTATTTTTTAAATATTCAATCATTTCCATTGATTGGCCTGGACAATATGGACTTACAAGTTCTGGAAATATTGTTCCCATTTTTAATCCCATTTCTGGAGCAAATACTTGATTCATTATTTGATGTCAGACATA
>CAMYZH010000002.1 GCA_947303785.1 uncultured Clostridium sp. | reverse complement strand
ATATTAAATAGAAAAGACAATAACAAGCCATGTAATTCAATAATATGCCTTGTACATTCAACGTATGAATCAACCGTCTGTAAGTCATCTTCTTCAAGTTCAGCTGATGAAATAGGATTTAATTCATTATCGTTAAACAATAGGTGCTCTGTTTCCATATTTCATTTCCCTCAATCTGAAAGTATCCTCAAAAAACATAATAACCACAAGCAGGACAAGATTATTAATTTATGTCAAAATACATACCTTATGCTGTTATATATCACAAAGATAATAATGAAACTGAAGTTGTAATGAGAAATAATTTAGAGGAACTAGGTCAAACACCTATTCCATCATATGCAATTGGAAATAATGATTATATATTTGTCGGATGGACAAACCAGATTCCTACAAATAACGAGTATTACATATTCCAAACAACAGAAGAATTTGAGAATGAAAATATGACATTATTTACAAAGGATACTTTAGTGTATGAGTCATTGGAATTGTGGCCAATTTATATACAATTGCAAATAACCGTTAATTCTAATATTGATTCAGAACTTCTGCAAAATGGAGCTTCTTTAGATAATGTAAGAAATATAACAAGACCATCTGCAACAGAGACACAAATAAATAGTAAAATGACACCTTTTGAAGATTATGTGTTTGTAGGATGGTATGAGAATTATCAAAATGAAACAGATAAAGGACAACTTTTAACAACAAATACAAGTTATATTTTAAATGATATAGAAAGTATTGAAAATAGTGTATATACAGCAGTTTATAAAAAAATATTTACAATAAATTACTATAATAAGTCAGGTGAAATAATATATACTGCATATGCAGATCAAGACAGTGTAAGAACTTTTGTGACACAAGTTGAAGATGAAAATGGAAATAACATAGAAATTCCAATTGACAGTGAGGCTTATGAAAAAATAATAGAAACATTGGCACCAAATGAAATGTTTATAAACTGGAAGTGGCAAAAAGAGCAGAATACGGTTATAGATTGGAACAGTTTTTATAATCAACCTATAATAAGCAGTATGAATTTATATCCAAAAATCAGAAGAGTAGAGGCAACTGACAGTAATGGAGAAAATGTTGACATCATTGTAGGAGAAGATAATGGAAAAATAAATGTATGTTTAAATGAGGAATATGATGAGCCAAATATAGATATACATGTTGAAGAAATTGATATTGGACCAGGAGGAACAAGCCAAAAAATTGATGCTTCTGGGGTAGAAGTAGACATATATAAAGATACTGATATTACAAGCTTACCTATAGGAAAAGGAACAACAGATGAAAATGGTAATTCAACTATTGATTTATATGGAGAAATAATTATTAAACATAATAGTAGTATAACACAGAATGAGGATGTATTTATTTATCAACTTTTAGATGAAAATGAGAATGTAATAAATGAAATTAATGTAAACTCGAATGAAGACAAAATCATAAAAGTGTCTTTTGGAAATTATAAGATTAGAAGAAAATCAAGTTGGGCGTGGAGATATGCACAAGGTATAAGTGATTTATATAATATTGATAATAAAAATTGTGAGCAAGAAGCTTTATTTGATAAAAGTAGATTAATTATTAAATGGTTTGATTCGACATCTTATATTGAAAACAAATATGAATAGAAAAGGAGGTGGAAAAGCTAATTATGAGTAAACATAGTCCAAAACATATGGCAACTAAAAGCAAAGTTAAAGAATCTACTCGAGGTAGGCATTTGACAGAAAAAGTTGAGATAGCTAAAAATAATATGACACTAGAAAAAACACGCATAATATTTAAAGGGTTAATACCTATCATTTTAATATTAATAATTGCTATCGGAGGAACTATTGCATTTTTAATGACACAAAATAGTGTAGAAAATAGCTTTGTATTGGGACAGGTTAAACCAGAAATTAAAGAAAATTTTAATTCGGCCAATAAAGTAAAAGAAGATGTTTATGTAAAAAATTCTGGTAATGTACCTATATTTGTCAGAACCGCTATAATAATTAATTGGAAAGATAAAGAAGGCAGAGTATTAGATTTACCTCCTGCAAAAGATGTAGATTATTCGATAAGCTTTTCTACTTCTACAAACTGGATTAAATCACAAGATGGATATTATTATTATAAAAATGCCTTAGATGTAAATGATGACACAGATATATTAATAGAAGAATGTATTCAAACTAGAGAATATGAAGATAGAACTCTTGAAGTAAACATTATTGTACAAGGAATTCAAGCAGAGCCTACAAATGCTGTAGAAGAGGCTTGGGGTGTTAATGTTGTAACTAATTGCATTAGTCTAGGGGGAGAATAAACATGAAAATAAAGCACATAGTATTAATTATATTATTAAGTCTAATATTAATAATTTTTTGTGGTGTAAAAATAAATAGGGCTTATAATGAAGGACCTACTATTATTTATGATGGGCAAAAAAAAGAAATTACATATCATAATATTAATGATAAAGAAATTTTTACAGATTTGACAGAATTAATGCCAGGAGATGTAAGGCAAAGAGTTGTTACTTTAAAAGCTGAAAATATAAAAAATAAAACAAAATTGTTTTTAAAAATGAATCATGATATTGATGAAAATGTTTTGAAATATATTAAAGTATATGCAGATAATAAAGAACTTAAAAATCATGAAGAATTTATAGAAATAGGTGATTTTACAGATGATAATGAAATTCAATTAAAGATTGTTGTAGATATTCCTAAAGAGGTAGGAAATGAAATTGAAAGTTTAAATTATAGTGTTGAATGGAATATATTAGTACAAGAGGAAGATGGAAAACTAGTTAATGTGCCTAATACTTTTGATGATAATAATATTGTTTTATATGTGTTTATTATGATTATTGCAATGATTATTTTGGTTTATTCGATACGAAAAATTGTAATTTTGGTTAAGGAATAAAAAGCGGAGGCAAAGATATGAATAAAAAATATAAAGTTGGAATGTATGGAGGAAAATTCATGCCATTTCATAAAGGCCATTTACATTGTGTGGAAATTGCAAGTTTACAATGTGAAGTTTTATATGTTCTTTTATTTCATGGTGGAAGTCAAGAAATAGAGATTTTAAAGACAAGACACGAAGACTGGTTACAGCCAGAAAATAGACTTAAGAGAATAAAAGAAGCATGTAAAAACTTTAAAAATGTCAAAGTCATTCCAATAGATGTAACTGAATGTAAATTTGATGACGGAACAGAAGATTGGGATAAAGAAACAAATTTAGTGCTAGAAGCTTGTGGACCATTAAATGCTGTATATGGAAGTGAGCCAGAATATGCAGATTATTATAAAAGAGCTTATCCTGAAGCTACATATGAACTAATTGATACAGACAGAACAGCTGTACCAATTAGTGGAACAAAGATAAGAGAAATGACAGAAGAAGAAAGAAAAAAATGGATAATTTAATAACAGTTTATACCAATAGCATTCCTAAAATTAGAATACCAATATTTTTATCATATATAGATTGAAATTGAGAAACAGGGAGTGGATTTTGTCCGCGACCTGTTTCAATTGTATAACCAGGGCGATTATAATTTTGTATGAACCAATCCTTATATCCAGCAAAACCAGAGGAATATGGAGTATTCTCTAAAAGATAACCGCTTACTTGGCTAAAATGATTTCCTATTTCATAAGAATTAGGAGGAAGATAATTAAGATATTTCCAATATATTGTTTCACCCTGAGTGTGATAAGAGAGTGTAAGCTTGAAGTCTTTTCCAAGAGTAAAATTATATAGATGTTTTGCTTCAGGAGCATAAAGAGAAGAAGGACCTACATAATCTCGAGGACCTGGAACTGTAAAGCCTTGATTAAATTTATTTTCTTTAGCCGTTTCCCAACCTGCAGGAAATTGAAGATTTAAATCAATTCCATTAATATTGGCTTTCCAACCACTTGGAAAAGGAATATTGGGATAATTCCTAGACAATTTTTCTGCATAAGAATATATGTCAGAATTATATTTTTCTATATTTCCAATTACTAAATCTACACCATCAGGATTAGAAAGAGGAACAACATATAAGGAATATTGATTAAAAAGAGTAGCTGCTGGATAGCCCCATAAGCTTGAAAAGTTCAAAAAAGCATTAGACAAGTTTTCTAAAAATTTCATTAGAACAATAGTATTAATCCACTCATTTGCGTGAATCGAAGATTGATAAAAAACCTGTTTTGGTCCTATGCCAAAACGTATATAATGTATAGGATTTCTTAGTACAGAGTAACCTATATTTCCGATTTCCAAAAAAGGAAATTTTTTAGAAAAGCCAGTTAAATTAATTTCTAAAACATTTGATCCATATTGAATATTTGTAGGAACAATATAAAAAAAGTTGGATAATTTATTCCAAGTATTTGTTCCCACAATACCATCTTGACTAATTCCAAACTCTCTTTGAAAAACGATTACAGCAGATTTGGTTTGATTTCCAAAAATACCATCGATTTGTCCTTTGTAAAATCCTAAAGTATTTAGTAAGCTTTGTAAGTACTGAACAAGGGTCCCGCGTAGAACCAAGTTTTAAAGTCTCTAAAGATTCCATCATAATCACCTAATATTATTTTATGAAACAGTATAAGTTATGTTAAAAAAAGAATAAGTATATTTGAAAACAATATACTTATTCCAGGGTTTTTAACTATTTAAAAATACATATAAAATTATAATAAATGTAAATTATTTAGCCTTGTTGCATTTGAGTTTTAACTTGGTTAATTTCATTTTGAGTTGCTTGAGCTGCAGGTACATAGTAACCTTTCATATTTGCCAATCTAAACAAGTCATATTGGCATGTTTCACCTGTATTTCTTATTTGTTGAACGGTTTGTCTTAGCCCAGTGTTTTCAGTTTCTACTATAACATCTTCATACATTTTTAAACTGTTTTTTGTGCTATTTAAAATATCATTTACCATATATTTTTCTTCCATAATGAACGCCTCCTTAATCTGTCAAAAATGACATTAATTTTTGTTTTGTGTTTAAAGATTCTTGTGCTGACTGAGTAAAAAATTGCTTTATTTGAGGGTCAACACAAGTATTTGCATAATTGGTTAATTTTTGGTATTGAGTGTCATGCATACCAATTAAGTGTCTAAGATTTTGCAATTCAATTTGACTTAAATTTGCCATTTTGATCCTCCTTTTTTTAAATCTATATTTAGTATGTTCCAAAAATAAAAAAATATACAAAATAAGAAAAATAGTGCTAGACAAAGAGAAAAATATAAAATATAATCTAATTTAAGAAACCAAAATGTTTCTTAAAAGAAAGGTAATTAGATGAAGAAACTCTTTATTCATTTAAGGAAATCTGTAAAGTTAATAATAATAATCGCTTTAGCTTTTCTTGTAATTATTGGTATTATGTATTTACTATTTAAACCAATGTATGCTGTTAAGTTAAATGGTGAAATAATCGGGTATACAGATGCTAAAAAACAATTAACTGAAAGAATAGACAAATACATGAAATCTGGAGATGGAAATAAAATTGCATTTGTTGAAATTGATACAATGCCAGAATATGAGATTTGTTATTCAAAAAAAGATATAAAAGCAAATGAAGACAAAGTATTTGATACAGTTATTGCTACAGGAACACCTTATTATAAGGATTATGCAATAATGCTAGATGGAGAAGAAAAAGCTTATGTTGCTACACCTGAAGAAGCCGAAAAAATTATTGCTGATTTAAGAGAAAAGAAAAGTACAAATGCTGATTCTGTAACTTATGTTACAAAATATTCATCAGACATATTAGAAGAATCTGATGTAGATAAAGTTGTTGCAGATTTATATGTTGAACCTGTAGTAGCCAAACCAAAGGTCACAACAAAAGTAGGAACAGTAAACACATCTCAAAAGTTATCATATTCAGTTCAGCCTTTAGGAATATCGCTTGTAAGACCAGTATCAGGAACAATTACATCAAGATTTGGTAGACGTAGTAGAGGAATGCATACAGGACTTGATATTGCCACAAGCAAAGGCACACCAATAGTTGCTGCAGCTAGCGGAACAGTAACATTTGCTGGTTCAAAAGGTTCATATGGATATTTAGTAGTAGTTGATCATGGAAATGGAATACAGACATATTATGCACACTGTAGCGCTATATATGTATCGGCCGGGCAATATGTTTCACAAGGCCAAAAAATTTCTGCAATAGGAAGTACAGGAAATTCTACAGGACCACATTTACATTTAGAAGTTAGAATTAATGGAGTTTGCCAAAATCCACAAAATTATCTATATTAGAAATTCATTTAGAATATAATAAAAAATTGGGGGAACATCTTTTTTTATAGATAGTTCTCTTTTTTTATTGTCTATGGATACAAATTCGGCCCAATTAGTAGAACTTATAAAATCAGAAAATTCCAAAAAGTTACTTTCATTTTCCATAAAGATAGTATCTTTATTTTCAAGAATTAAAAGAAAATAATTTTTAATCAGAAAAATATCTTTAATTTGTAGATGAGGAGATATTTTATTCAAAAGAGCATTTAATAAGCTTACAGATTTTGGATTACTCTTCATAAAGTCACATTTAGAAATATTTTGAGTTTCTAAAAATCTAATTGGTATATATAAGTATTTTTCCATATGGATATCTCCTTTAAAATTAAAGATATAACATGTTCATTCATGGCTAATAAATTGCATTTGAACTAATGTATTTATAAAATTATTTTATCATGCTAAATTAAAAAATTAAATGGAAAGTTATGGCTTAAAAAAAACCTTTAAAAAACACATAAAAGAACTTGAAAAAAATAGGTATAGAATATATAATATTTTCAGCTTAAATGGCTAATATCCGTAAGCAAAAGAGAAAAGGAGTAGAAGATGGCAAAAGAAAAAAATTTATTGATACTTTTAGTTTTTTTACTATGTGGAATAGTTATTGGTGGCCTAATTGCATATTTTGCAGGTCAAATTAGTTGGCTTTCATGGCTTTCTTATGGGGAAGAATTTGGAACAAATGGACCTTTAGGAATAGACTTAAGTATAATAAAATTCAGTGTTGAACTTAGAATTAAATTAAATGTTGCAAGTATTGTTGGAATGGTAGTTGCAGCAATTATTTACAAAAAATTATAAAATGGGCTATAGAAAGGACTTTTTATTGTCATTTAATATAAAAAATATGCCAGAAGCTGAAAGACCATATGAAAAACTAGAATTATATGGAGAATCAAGTTTGTCAAATTCAGAACTTTTGGCAATTATACTAGAAAGTGGTACAAAAGATGAAACATCAATTCAGCTTGCATACAAGGTTTTATCATTAAGTAATGATATTGAAGGAAATGAGCTGAGATTTTTACAAACAATTTCACTTGAAGAACTAAAAAAAATAAAAGGGATTGGTAGGGTTAAAGCAATACGACTTAAGGCTGCCCTAGAAATTGCGAAAAGGCTTTCTAAACCAATTAAAAATGAAATGTATATAACTTCATCTAGAGATGTTGCAAAACTATTTATGGAAGAAATGAGGTTCGAGAAAAGAGAAATTGTAAAGACACTTATTATGAATAATAAAAACAAAGTTTTAAAAATACAAAATGTTTCTTTAGGTGGATCAAATTATGCAGTTATTGAGCCAAAAGACATTTTATCAGAACCAGTAAAAATAGGAGCTACAAGACTTATATTAATTCATAATCACCCTAGTGGAAATCCTACACCTAGCAAAGAAGATTATGAAGTTACAAAAAAAATTAAAAGTTGTGCAAAACTACTTGGAATTGAACTGCTTGATCATATTGTTATAGGCGATGGAGAATATAGGAGCGCTTTAAATTAGACAAGATTCAAAAATAATCTAAGAGGAGAATAAATAAGAATGCATAAAAATAAACGAAGTGCTATTGTGACTGTAATTGCAGTAATTGCATTAATATTATTAGTTATTTTAACTAATGTAAATAGAGATAATTTATCATATGCTGAAGGTTTCGCAAGTTCAGTAATTATGCCAATTCAGAATGCTTTTTCAATGTTAAAACATAAAATTTCAGGAGATTCAAATTTTTTTACCAATTTAGACACATTAAAAAAAGAAAATGAAGAGCTTAAAAATAGGAATAATGAGCTTGAAACTCAAGTTCGTGAATTGGAAGTTTTAAAAGCTGAAAACTCTAAATTACAAGAATATGCCAATTTAACTGAGAAATACCAAGAATATGAAACCATTCCTGCATATGTTATAGATAGAGATGTTAGTAATTATGGAAGTAATATTGTTATTAATGTTGGATCAAAACAAGGGGTAGAAAAAAATATGACAGTTATAGCTGATAAAGGATTAGTAGGTCATGTTATTTCAGTATCAGACAATAGTGCAAAAGTACAAGTAATTGTAGATAGTGCAAGTTCTGTAAGTGCTATGATTAGTACTTCAGAGGAAAGTATTATTTGTAGAGGGTCTGTTGATAATGACAAATATTTGGATGCATCTTATATAGACACTTCTTCAGAATTATTAGTTGGAGATAGTGTGGTTACATCAGGTATAGGAGGAATATATCCAAAGGGAATAACAATTGGTACAATAAAACAAGTTATTAATACTAAAAATATCACAGATAGATATGCAAAAGTTGAAACAGCTGTAAACTTTGCAAAACTTTATACTGTTTTAGTTATTAAATAGTAAAAAAAATAGTTATCATCAAAAGATAGCCAAATAAGAAAAATTATAGATAGATTGGAGTAAAAATGAAGAAATTTTTCTTAGGTGTTTTAATGTTTATAATTTTTATAGTAATATATTTACTTCAATCAAATTTTTTTGATTGGTTTACTATAGCAGGAATTAGTCCTAATTTATTTATAATATATATTTTATTTTTAGGACTATTTACAAATAATAAATTTTCGTTAATATTAGCAGTTCTTACTCGGAATTACTTTAGATTTGCTTTCAAGTAGAACACTTGGAGTATGTGCAATTGTATTTTGTTTAATTGCAGTGGTTGGTGGGTATTTTGATAAAAATTTTTCAAAAGAAAATAAGATTTCAATCCTAATTATGGTTATTGGAATAACAATAGGAAGTGAGGTTATTATTTATTTTCTAAATTCATTATTACTAGAGATACCTATTCAATTAATAGCATTTATAAAAATACTATTAATTGAAGTTTTATATAATGTTCTCTTAACATTTATTTTTTATGGAGTTATATTAAAATTAGGAGGTATAGTTGAAAGACAATTCAAGCAAAAAAACATATTGACAAGATATTTTTAAAATCAATGAAAAATAGAATTTTCACAATAAGATAAATGCTAGAAAGATATAGTATGCCAAAAGTTTTGATTATTAGAGAAAGGAGATTACTTTGTTTAAAAAGACAGAAACAGAAAAGATTAATTTTAGATTTAATTTACTGAATACATTTATATACATAGTTCGGAATAGTTTTATTAGTTCAATTATTCAATCTACAAATTGTTCATGGTAGACAATATAGAGAAATGTCAAATACAAAGTTGTCTAAAGAAGCGATAATTGAAGCGGCTAGAGGAAAGATAATGGATAGAACAGGTACAGTTTTAGCTGATACTCAAATGGGATTTAATGTACAACTTTTTAAAACTAAGGCAAGTGAAGATGAGATGAATAATTCAATGTTAATACTAGCTGAAATATTCGAAAAAAATGGAGATAGTTATATAGATAAATTTCCAATTAGTGTTAATCCATTCCAATATCATTTTAATACAGATGAAGATTTAAATAAATGGAGAGAGGCTAATAATATTTCTAATCAAGCAAGTCCTGAAGAAGCCTTTTATGTTATGAAAGATTATTACGGAGTTACTGAGAAAGATGACGAAAAAGCTAGAAAGATAGTTGGCCTAAGATATACAATCGAATTAGAAGGTTATTCTGCTACTAATGCTTTAGAAATTGCAAAAAATGTTTCTAGGCAAAGTGCTCTTGCTATAAATGAAAGAGGAGAAGAATTACCAGGAGTTTCGATTGATGTTAAAGCAAATAGAGTTTATACTCAAGGAAGTTTAGCATCACATGTTATAGGATATATTGGAAGAATAGATGAAAAAGAATATAATGCAAATAAAGAAAAATATGAAAAAGATGATTATATTGGAAAAAGCGGAATAGAACAGTTATTTGAAGAATATTTAAAAGGTGAAAATGGAACAAAACAAATAGATATGACAGTAGATGGAGCAACAACAGGAGAATACATAACAAAAGAAGCAATTGGTGGTGCTAATGTTGTTTTAACAATAGATTCTAATTTACAAAATATAGCTGAAAATGCACTTGAAGCAAATATTGAAAAAATTAGAGCAGGAGGATTTGGAAAACAATATGATGCGCAAGGCGGATCAGTAGTTGTTATAAATGTAAAAACTGGAGAAATATTGGCAATGGTTAGTTATCCAGATTATGAACCTGGTGAGTTTTTAAATGGTATATCTCAAGCAAAATATGATGAATATTCTAGTAAGTCAGCTTTATTTAACAGAGCAATACAAGGTTCATATGCACCAGGCTCTATTTTCAAGATGGTAACTGCAATTGCAGGTTTGCAAGAAGGTGTTATTACACCACAAGAGAGAATATATGATACAGGAATATATCCAAAAGGCAATAATCCACACTGCTGGGTATATGACAGTTATCATGTAGGTCATGGTAGTTTAAATGTGTCACAAGCTTTAGAGAAATCATGTAATTATTATTTTTATGATACAGGTTGGAGATTAGGTCTTGAAAGATTATCTGCATATGCGAACTATTTTGGACTTGGAAGAAAGACGGGAATAGAACTTCCATTTGAAAACTCAGGAACACTTGCTTCTCCTAAAACTGCTGAAGAGATGCATGATACTGCGCCAGAAAGTACAATTTTGTCTGCTTCAATTGGACAAAGCTACAATGACTTTACACCTGTTCAGGTAGCTAAATATACAGCAATGCTTGCAAACAGAGGAAAAGTTGTAAATCCTACTTTAATAAAGAATGTTGTATCTTCCGATGGAAAGCAAGTTTCAACAACAGAACTTTCAGAATATATAAATAATAGATTGGGAATTACTTCCAAAGATACAGATAGCTTGCAGATTGCTGATGTGAACATGAATGCTGTTCTTGAAGGAATGAGAGGAGTTACAGATGATACCGGAACAGCAGCTCAAATATTTGAAAACTTCAGTATTCCAGTCGGTGGAAAGACAGGGTCAACAGAAGCGGGAGATTATATAAATGCGTGGTTTGTCGGTTTTGCACCATTTGATGATCCTGAAATTGCAGTTGTAGGAATGGTTGAAAATGGTGGACACGGATATTATGTTGCAGAAGTTGTAAGAGATATAATTAGCGAATACTTTGGAATGAATGTACAGGAGATAAATGAGGATGTTTCAGCTTACTATGAAACTGAATTTATAAGGTAGAAAGGATGTAAAAAATGAAGAGTTGTTTGAGGATTTCAAGTACAAGAGATGAAATAAAAATTGTAATTAATTCAAGTGCAAAATATGATGAAATATTAGAAGAGTTTAAAACTAAATTACCACGTATTAAAAAATATTATGATAAGGCAAAAAAACCTATGAGAATCATGGGAAAGGCATTAATGGAAAATGAAAGAATTGCGATTAGATCAATATTAAGGCCTGAAATTGATGAAAAAATATCATTTGGGGAAGATAGTGAAGTATTAGGTTTACATGCAATTAAAAGAACTTTTGAAAGTTCTGTCGAAGTATCTGAAACAAAGTTTATTAGAGGTAATCTTCGTTCAGGGCAAAGAGAAGAATTTTCAGGTAGTATAGCAATTTTGGGCGACTTAAATTATGGAGCTGAAGTGGTTGCTGGAGACAATATTATTGTTACAGGCCGAATTAGAGGAGTTGCACATGCAGGGGCCAATGGAAATAAAAAAGCTATAATTACTGCAAATTCTATTGATGCAACACAGGTTAGAATATCAAATATTGTTAAAGAAATTCCAGACAATGATTATAAATTACCAGTTATTTATTTATCTGGTGAAAATATTGAGATTGGATAAAATTGATCTTAATCATCAAACAAAAGCAATACCAAGCAAAGCAAAAGTGCCTTGCTTGTATTTTTTTGCTTCATAAGAACAAAAATTAAACCAAGAATAATCAAATTATCTGTTGAAGAAAAAAGAGAATAAATATCTGATAGAGGACCTTTTTTCAAATTAGAGTTATTTAAATTTGCTTGAGGCAAAGGAGTATCTTGATTTTTTAATTTATTATTAAAATTATGAAACTGAGGAAAATATGGGTTATAATAAATCACTTAAATTGCCTCCCATTTCTTGAAAATTCTCGAATACCTCAATCATATGTAGGATTTTTATATAATGTTCAACCTTATCTTTTCTAGATTCTCTAAGATATGGCTTTAATGCGCGAAGAAGATTTGCATCATTAGAACCGCTTCTTAGTATTTAAAAGGTTCAATATTTTTTGAATTTTAAGGATACTTTCTGTGTCAATTTGACTAGAATTATTTACATTATCAGTGTTTTCTGTATTAGAAGAAGTGGCTTGAAAGTTCTCTAATACCTGATTTAAATCAATATTTTTATCAGCTAATATTTCTGACAATTTATTTATTAAATCTTCATCCATAAATCAAACCACTCTCCCTTTTTTTAGATATTTTTAGAAGATTAATCCTTTTTTTCACCCTTGCTCTTCAAAATCTCTTGAGCCTTGGCAAGGTTATCTTCTAAGGTTTTTTGATCCATTTTTGAAAGCATTTTCATTAATGCATCTACACTTATATTTTTCATTTTAAACCTCCCAATATCAATATATGCAGCCATTTTTTATATATTATGAAATTAGGTAAAAAATGTGACCAAAAGTTTTAAGGCAATTAAAATGTAATGAAAATTTAATATTAATTAATTTTTAATATTTCCCATTTTATTTCCGTAATACAAAATAAATATTTAGAATCTAGATTATTATTATTTGGTACATTGACAGTTTTTTAAAAACTATTAATATAAATAATATAAAATGCTAGAGTAGTAAAAGAAAGGGATAATAAGATGCAAAAGAAAAGAATTTTAAGTCAAAAAACAATTGCAATATTATGTGTTATTGTGATGATGTTGGCAAATAGTTTACCAATACTTTCAAATATTTCATTTGCAGAAAGTCAAGAAGAATTTGTTAAAGTAAATGGGTATTTTTCAACTGCAGAAATTGAGAAAGAATCAAATATTGACTGTGATGTCCAAGAAGAAAATTTGATGTTAAACTTAGAGATTAAAGCAATTGGAAAAGGATATTTGAAAAATGGAAAATTTAAATTTGGAGAAAATTTAAATTTTGAAATCAAAGAGGAAAATGAGGTTCCTATAAAGGATGGAGAAATACAGGTTCCATATATCAAAAAAGATGAAAGTGAAAGCTGGTCTATTCCAATTATTTTTTCATCAAAAGAAATTTATGATAAAGATTATTTTTCTAAGACAAATAAAGTAACATTTACAGGTGTATTTGTTGATAATGACGGTAAAGAACATACAATTGAGCAAGTAATTGATTTGAAATTGAATTGGAAACAAGAAAGCAAAACAAAGATAGAAACAGATTTAATAAAAAATCTTAATTATGAAAAAGATGGAATAAAAGGAAAAATCTTACAATTTGCACTTAGAGTTTCTAAATGTGAAAAAGAAAATATTATCCCTGTAAAAAATACAAACATTCAGATTCAAATACCTGAGATTCCAGGAATGGAATATTCAGATACTACCGTTGAATGTGAAAAACTTTCTTTTACACAAGGTAGAAGTGATTATGAAATACTTTCAGAAGATGTAAGTTATACAATAAGTGAAGGATACATAAATATTTTAGCAAATAATGGAGCTAATGAAAGTATCATGAATTCTAGTGATGAAGATACTTATATAATAACATTATTTTATGAAGGAGAGGAAGAAGAGCCTACAACAGTTGTTGGAAAAATAAATGGACTAATAAAGAATTATTCAGATAACGAAGAAAATATAGAAATAGAAGCAATATATGATTTAAGTTCTCCAGTTGGAGGAGTTGTAAGCTATGTAAGAGAAAATAAAGCAAATAAGATAAGTAAAGGATATTTATTAGCAGATAGCCAACAAGAAAAATATGAAATAACTTATATTAAAAAAGATTGTTTATATATTAGTAGATCAGAGTTGATTTCATCTGTGGAAATAGTGGATAAAGATGAATTTTTCATTGATGAAAGTGGAAAAACATATAGTACAGAAGTTGATGAAAATAAAATGTCACTATATAGCAAAACCGAATTTTCAAAAGAAAACTTAGTAAATATTTTAGGTACTGATGGAAAAATAGAGATATTAAGTTTAAATGATGAAGTATTATCAACTATTACAATGGACATGGATGCTGATGAAAATGGTAATTTCATAGTTGAGTATAATAATCCTGTTTCTAAAATTAAAATTAGAACAAGTTCACCAGTAAATGATGGAATGATAACAATTATAAGTCAAAAAGTAATGAAGAAACTAGACTATTCAAAAGACATAGTAAAACAGTTTGTTTCATTACAAAATCAATCACAAGGATATACAATTTATAATGAAGGAATTGTAGATGATTTAGGAGTTGCTCAAAGTAGCATTGAATTTTCACCTACTGTTACAGAAGCAACTATTGAAGTTGGTCAAAAAGAACTTTCTACAATAGTTAATAATGAGAATGTCAATATTCAAATAAAATTAAATAATAATGAAGAAACATCTGATTTATATGAAAATCCAATATTTGAAGTTAGATTACCACAAGCGATTCAAGGAGTTTCTATCAAAAATATTGATATGTTTTATGCAAATGGAGAGCTTGAAATAGAAAAGGTAGAGAGTCTAAAAGATGGAGATAATAATGTAATTAGAATTTCTCTTTTTGGAACACAAACTTCGTATGATTTAAATAAAGAAACAAATGGAACAATAATTTCAATAGATACAGATTTAGTTGTAAATGAATTTATAGGAAATGTTAGTGAAATGATTGAATTATATTATATAAATCAATCAGCCACTACTTATACTAATTCTTTACCATGGAATATGGTATTAGAGGAAAATGGACAAATAAACGGATATGCTGCATCAGAAATTTCATATAAAGGCCCTGAAGAGCTTATAATGGGACAGGCAACAGAAACTAAGGAAGAAGAGGCAAATGAAGCAGAAGAAAATACAAACAATAGAGTTTCAACAGTAAAACAAGGAGCAGACTCAGAATTATTAGAAGAAAATGTAGAAGCAAAACTTGCAACTATGTTTATTTCAATGATCAATAATACACAAAAAAGATATACAAATTTTGTAATATTAGGAAGAATTCCATTTGCAGGGAATAAAAACATTCAAACAGGAGAAGACTTAGGAACAACAGTTGACACAATATTACATTCAGAAATTACAACAGAGTATGCTGATCTTGAATATAAGGTGTATTATTCGGAAAATGGTGAAGCTACAGAAGATTTAGAAAATCCTGATAATGGCTGGAATGAAAACTATTTCAAAATGGGAGAAATTAAGTCATATTTAATTGTATTTAATAGTGAATATGTTTTTGAGCCAGGAGATTCAATTGAGTTTATGTATGATTATGTAATTCCTGCAGATTTACAACCAGGAGATGCTTTTTATGGAATTTATAATACATATTATAATGAAGTAGATAATGAATCTTTTTCAGAAATTGCACCAGATAAAATAGGATATGAAACTGAGAAAATAGCAAATTTAGAAGCATCAATGTATTTAAATGGAGAACTAAAAGAAAATTCTGATTCTCGTTTAGAGTTTAATATATTAAATACTAGTGAGGCAGATGCTAAAAATATAAGAATTGTTATGCCTAAAGATGAGATGATTTATGTAAAAGATGTATATGGAGAAAATATTAGCTTAAATCAAGAAGATGAAAATGTAATTTTTGAAATACCATTAATTACGAAAAATTCAGAATTTGATTTTACAGTAGAGATTGGTGCTTTTAGAAAACCTGAAGGAAAAGACAGATTGAGTTTTAAGGCAGAAATTACAGGTGAAAATATTGAAACTAAGGAAATTGAAACAGAAGAATATGAAATCTTAGAAAATAGATTTGAAGTAAATTCATATTTTTATGATGAAAAAATAAAGGTTGGCCAAGAGAATTCAGCAAGTTATTCAGTTTATAATATAGATGATAAAGATTATGAAAATGTTGTAATTACTAAAAAATTTGATAATGCATTTTCTATAATTTCAGCAGAAGTAATCGAAAATGAAAATGCAACTATTGAAATTGACCAAGCTAAAAATGAAATAAGATGTAGAGTAAAAGAGTTTAAACAAGATGATATTATTATAATTAGTTATAAATTTGAGATTAAAAATCCTGGAAATAACCAATGTGTTAACAAAGCTAAAATAGAGAATAATTGTAATTTAGGTAATGGTGAAGAGTTTAATACAGTAGATATTGTTGAATATAAAATACCAATTGTTTCAATTGAAAAGTTAAATCTTACTGAAACAGGTTATTCAAAAACTGGAAGTGAGATAGAATATAAATATAAGATAACAAATAATAGTATAGAAGATGCTGTAGGTATGTCTTTAGATGTTAATCTATCAGGTGATGCAATTATAGATTCTATTAATATTTATAATGATAATTTTGAATCAGGCGAAATGGTAAGAGGCGAAGATTCGAAATTATTTGTAAATGTTATGAAAAATGATTATAAATATCTTACAATTAGAGTTATTGTAAATGATGATGCAAAAGAGTTTATCCAAAATGAGATACATTTATCACTAAAAAATATATTTGATAAAAAAATAACAGAATATACAATAATTGAAAATCAGGAAAATGATGATGACAAAAAATTATCAGGAATTGCATATGTTGATTCAAATGTAAATCAACAATTTGATGATAATGAACCAACTCTTGGAGGAATAGTTGTAAATTTATATAATTCTCTAAATAATGAATGTGTTGGTTCTACTGTAACAGATATGGGAGGAAGATATTTATTTGATATAGCTCAAAATAATCAATATTATGTAAAATTTAATTATGATGAAACTAAATATTCTATTAGTAAAGATTCAAATGAGCTTTCACAAAACAAAGCTAATGTTTTGAATATAAATAATAATTATGTTACAGATAATATAAGTGTTTCAGATACAAGTATTGCAAATGTTAATTTACCATTAACAAATGAAAATAAATTTGATATGAGTATTAATTCTACTGTAGAGAAAATGACTGTACAAAATAGTGCAGAAAATACTGAATTTATTGCAGAAAATAAAAAATTAGCTAAGGTTGATATTAATCCAGATTTAGTTTCAGATTCACGAGTTTTAATTGAATATAAAATTGAAGTTAAAAATCAAGGAACTTTAGAAGGAAATGTTAATAAAATAGTTGATTATATAGATGATGATATAGTATTTGATTCTACTTTAAATCCTGATTGGTATTTAGGAGGAGATGGAAACTTATATACGACAGCTTTAAAAGATACTACTTTGAAACCTGGAGAATCAAAAGAATTAAGATTAGTTCTAATTAGGAAGATGACTGATGAAAATACAGGTTTGGTACATAATTGTGTTGAAATTGCAGAAGCGGTTAATAGTAAGGGAATTGCAGATGTCGATTCAACAGCTAATAATAGATTAGATGAAGATGATTTATCATATGCTGATAGTATAATTGGTATATCAACTGGTTTGTCAATTGGTGTTTTACCAATAGTTCTGGTTGGAATTGTTGTCTTAATTCTGATAGGATTTGTGGTATGGAAGATAATTGATGAAAGGAGGTATGTATAATGAAAAAGATTATTGATTTTATAGTTTTTATTATTATAACTATTTCCTTTATAGTATTATTTTCTTTGATAACTAAAACTGTTGGAGCTGAAAATACAGGTAGGGGTGTTCCAATAGATATTAGCTTTTCTGGAGACGAATCGCATCATCCAGATAAAGATCAATGGCTAGATACAGGATTTATGCGCAGTGATTGGCTTTGCGCAAAATATGATACTCCAATGCTTAACTATAAAGAGCCAACGGTTAAGTTTTCAGGTACAGTGTATGGAAAGGGGATTGATACTAAATTAGCAACATTAAATAGGGATATTTTTCGAAATAATAGAATAGGTGATAAAGCTTCTCAAAGTGGTACATTTAAGTCTGTATGGAAAGGAGATAAAACTCAAGCAGTATCGTACAGAATTAATATGAATGTTGAGCAATGTTCAATGCAATATGATAGAAACATACCAACTTTAATGACAAGATATCAAACAATTACTACTAACAGTAATACATCATATGTCTATTCAACAGGTATAACATTTTATGATTTGAGAGAATCATATAGAGGACATTTTGGATTAGGATTTGCAGGTAAACTTGCAGCTGCATCATATATTTTATCTGAATGTAGTTATGAGGCAGGAGTAACACCAAGTAAATCATATGTAAACCAAGCTTTTTGGAATGTTGAAGGCAATTATAATGCATATAAACATTTATCAACGACCTTAGGAGATATAGATTATAATGATGGGAATTATCAAGATCCTTTATTTAAAGAGCATCCGGATGGATTTATGGAATTAGAGGAATTAGAGGAAAACAATAATGAGTCACCGGAAACTTCAGCAACAAGGACAGAGCATGCTACTGGTTTATGGCAAGAAGCTTTAACTTTTGCAGGAATGTGGAAGATAATAGACATGAAAGGTGGATACGGAAAAAATAAAACAGTATATGATGATACTGATTTTAGTCAAGTTGAAGTTGAATTTGATGCATCAACAAATAGATATAGAGTTGGGCCTTTTAGATTAAATTATTTAGAAAAATATACAAATTCAAATGGAGCAATGCTTTGTGGTATGTCAGCTCTTCCAAAACTAAGGGTAAGTGTTGATAATGTTGAGAGAACATATGTATTTACAGATAAAAATTCTTTAGGAAATAATAAAAGAAAATTTACTATTACATATAATGGAAATAGAAATGAATCAGGTGTTCCAGCAAGATATAGAAATTTATTACCTCATACAAAAGAGAATTTCTATATAGAGTTTAATTATGAGGAAGGGCTAAATGCAATTAAAGGAATTGAATTTTATTTTAGATATTTAGATGCAAATTGTAGTTTTGATATATACACAGCTTTGGTTCAAAAAGTACAATGGAGATCATGGGTTACTGTGAATAAAGAAACTTGTACAAATCAGGAAGAACATCATCATAGCAATACATATAAGTCAGAGAATTCAGAACCACACACTTATCATACTAGAGCAGATTTGCACTGGGAAGCAAGAGCTGTAAAGTTAGTACCTTGTCAGGATCCTGCATTTATACACTATGCACAAAGAAAATATCAAGGTTCATTATATGGTGAAGAAATAGTTACACATACCGAAACAGAAGGAGGCGACACAGGAGGAGATCAATCAGGAGATGATGGATCAGGAAGTGGAGGTTCAAGCGGAGGAGACTCAAGCGGTAGCAGTTCAAGTAGTCAAGGTGCAAGTGGAACAGGAATTACAAGCCATGGAGATGTAATAGTTCCATTCTCGTGGGAAATAGATTTAACAACAACAATGGCAGGAGACGTATGGAAAGAAGTAACACCACAAAAAGACAATCAAAGCATAAATGGATATTATGAAAGAAGTGACGATCATCCAGCAGAAGCCGGAATGAAAAGTGTATTAATTACAGTAAAACTATACAAAGGAACAGAATACATTCAAGATGCTATCATACATGATGATAATGGAAATAGAATACAGTGGCCATATGTAGTTGATGCAAGCGGATATTATGAATTTAAAAGATTAGCACCACCAGCTACAAACAATGATAAAGAATGTTTCTATGTTGTAGAATTCCAATATGATGGACAAGTATATAAACACACACTATATTTAGGAAATCCATCAGAAATAGAAGCAGAAACCTACAATGAAATTGAAGATGAAGAACATGTATGGAGAACAGTTACAGAAACAGGAAGAGATGAATATTATCAAGCAGTTGAAGAAAATGAACCAAACTTTAAATATAAAGATACTTCAATGGCGGTTGAAAATTATGATGAAAGATTACACTTTGACCAAACTTTTGGAGAAATCACAGGAGATCAAAGCATTAATGGAGGTAGAACAGAAGGATATACTGTATTTACAGATGCTGAAGGAAAAGGTGGAACTGGTTCCTCAAAAACACTTATATATAATGAAGATTCAAGTGCTGAAGAAGGAGGAAATTTAGTTGTATCAGTAGTAGATACTCCATTTAACCACAAAATTGTTGATCAAAATAGACCAGTAAATGAAACAGAATATGATGTACAATTTAGTATGAAGGCAACAACATTTGCTACAAATGTTGGAGATTATTCAAAAGGTGTAGAAAACTATCAAATTGAATTACCAGTTAGAAAAGATGCTGGCTTAGGTGATAGAAAATGGATATTAAATAGATATGTAGATACTAACAAGGTTCGAATAGGTGGAAAACATGTTATTGGTGAATATATGTTACATATAAATTTAGGCTTAGAAGAAAGACCAAAAACAGATATGAGTTTATTAAAAGACTTATATGGAGTAACATTTGTTGTAAATGAACAAAAAATAATTCAGCCTTATTCATATTTAAAAGATATAGAATCATCAGACTATAATGCAGTGGCAAATTTACTATTGGAAAAGAAAGGTGATAAATATACATTAGGATTATATGAAAGTGATATTACATATCAATCATATCAAAGATATCATGAAGCAGTAGATGAAATTTTTAATATTAAAGAGGGAACAGAGCTTAGAATTTTTGCAACATATGCTATAAGAATTTATAATAACTCAGAAAAGAATGATGTTGAATTAAATGAGTTAAATGACTATTATGATGGAACATTTACATATATTGATAAAGATTTATATACACCAATAGTAGATGAAAAACTACATCGTAATTCTGAAAAAATAGTAGATTCATCATATTATAGAATTATGAACACTAAAGATGGTCCAGAAAATAATGTATGGAAAGAGACAAAAGAGAAAAATATGGAAGCTGCCCCAGCAGATCTTAGTGGATTAAATAGGCCAATGACAGGTGAAGTTGCATGGGTAAAAGGTGGAGATGTAAATGGAATGCATACATTAACAACTTCATCATTTACCAATATTAAACTTCAAAGAAATGAATATATCGAAATCTTTACTACATTTGAGATAGATAAAGAAGGATATGAAGAAATGCAAAATAGAGATGCAGATGGTTTAAGCGCTAGAGAAAATTTACTTGAAGATAAATACAATATCGCTGAAATCGCAAATTACTCAACATATTATTCTAACTATGATAGAGCATTTTTCTATACAGGATACGAAATACCACATGTATCAGGTAGAGTTGAGCAAGACTCTGCTCCAAATAATATCTTTGTTGGAAACTTAAGAGATGAGTCATTATATGAAGATGATACATTTAGTGCTGTTCCATTAGAAGTCAAAATTGAAACAGTAAAAAGATCTATAAGCGGAAAGGTTTTCGAAGATGAAAAAAATGTTGAAAAAGGGCAGTATGAAATATTAACTGGTGATGGTAAACTTGGCGAAAATGATAAAGGTATTCCAGATATTGAAGTTTCATTATATGAAGTAATAAACCTAGGTAGTGTTGGTAAAGATGAAAATGGTTCTAATGAATACAATACAGCTTATGATGCATTTGATTATTATTATAAAGTTCCAGAAGAATTTTATGAGGGATCACTTAGAACAGGCTCAAATGGAGATTATTATTTAGAAGGATTTTTGGCTGGAGATTATATTGTAAGATTCGATTATGGCAAATATAAAGATGATGAAGATGTATACAAATATAATGGACAAGATTATGAGAATACAGCATTTATTGTTGATGATATTACTTACTTAAATAAAAAATATCTTGATGTTACAGGTGAAGAGCTAGATCTTGCAAATGATTATTCTGTTGCAAGGGATAATGAATCAAGAAGAATGGTGGTAGATAGTTATTCAAGAACTATTGAAAACGAAAGAGGCGAAGAATTAAAAAATAGAGAAACTGATGAATTTATGGAAGCTACATTAATGCATGCTGAAACACCTATAATTCAAGTTGAAGTTTTAGACCCTAAACAAATAGAAAAATCTGAAAATGGTGAGCCAGATTATTTTGAAAAATTTAGAGCTTTAGAATTTGGATTTAGAAATTATGAGTATTCAATTACAAATATTAACTTTGGTTTAGAGGAAAGAGCTAAAACTAATATTATACTTGAAGAGTATATAAATAGAATTATGATGTTCAAAGATGAGCAATTAATATTCTCTGCAACAATGCAAGATGATGGAACAATTATAGTAAATGCTCCAGACACTACGAATTTATCGAAAGTATCGTATATCCCTCATGTAGAAGCTACTAAACCAAATGAAGGATTATATCAACAAGGATTTTATTCTATAACTGTTGAAAATGAATTCTTAAATGGATTAGAGATATATATGAGATATAAGATAAAAGCATTTAACAAATCTGATGTTGACTTTACAGGGAAATTATCAAATTTCTATGTAGCAAGAGACATTATCAAGAGAGCAAATCAAACGCCAACATATGAATCAGCGCAAAGCTTAATTGCATGGCTTGCAGATGATGAAAATATTGCACTTGGACTTTCATCAAATTCTACTTTGGCAGAAATATTAGCATACAGTGATTCTGGATTAGAGGCATTAATAACTGCAGATAATGCATCAATAAGAGATACAGATACAATAAGACCACAGGTAATCATTTATGGTAAATATACTGGTAGATATTATTATCAAAATAGAATAGATGAAGAGGATAGAATATACACTATTTCAAATTATACAGGACATGGAAGAGATACATCACTTGAAGATATTTCTGTAACATACTCAGGAGATAAAATTGTTAAAACCACAGTTGATCAATTAGTTGATTATGTTGATGTTGATGCATCTTTTGCAGAAGATAGTAATAGCATAGATGGAACATGGTCAACTGAAATTGAAAGAGCAGATGATAGAGAGCCAATTAGAATTGATGACAATGGATTATTCAAATCATTTGTAGGTATCATATCAAAAGATGATGCTGGTGGTGAAAGTGGTGTATATAGATTAGTAGATGGAATATTGAATATTTATGATGACAAAGATAGATCTTTCATTACTAAAGACAAATCAAATATAGCGCTAAGCTATAATGAGAGATTAGATAAATTAAAACAATATAGAATTAATTATGAAGGACCTATCACTTACCTAGATAAAGATTATTCTGAAACAGGAAGAAGAGAGTATGCTGGTAAAAATGGGGAAAATGGTCCATTAGATGAAACAGTAAAAGATGTTATAAGTTTATATAACCCAAGTTTAACAAGAAAGCTTGTTCCAGAAAAATATAAAGATAATGGTGGAATGCAAGAAGGAGAAAAAGAAGCGGAAATGTATATTACAGTTACTAAACAAACATCTTCTGATTCTGATGCAAATCAGCTAAACTTCGATAATTTGGTTGAAGTTTTAGTATATTCAAATACAGTAGGTAGAAGAGATACAACTTCTGTACCAGGAAATGCTATGAAAATTGCTACAAGGGATGGCATGTGGCTTGCAGGTTACAATAGTTACGATGAAAACAAAACATATGACCCAGACTGGAAAGAACCTGAAGATGATGCTTATGCACCTGAATTGATTTCATCAATACCACCAAATGGACTTCCAATGAGACAGTATTTAAGAACTTATGTGTTACCAATTACAATATTAACAATTTCAATGATTGGATTACTAAGTTTATTTGGAATAAAACAGCTTAAATTAAGTAAAAATGATAACATATTATAAGAGAATTTAAAAAATCAAAAAAGAGCAATGTAAAAGTTGCTCTTTTTTGATTGTAACAGGAAAGTGCCGAAATATAGGCACAAAAAAGATGCAAGTTGTCACAAAGCCAACTAAACAAAGCAGAGTTATGTATACTTTAACGCTCTTTCGCCTTTTTTCTACAAAAAATTTAATCAAATTGTAAAATAAGTATTTTTTAAGTATTTTCCGTAATGTAAGAGATATTTTAAAAAATAAAAATAAAGGAAAATATAACTTTTTGTAATTGACAGAATTTTAAAACTCTTTAAAATAAAAAACATGAAAGATAAATTATGCAAATATTTGTGGAGGTAAATTATGCAAAGGACAAGAGATTTCAAGAAAAAACTTATTGCAAGTTTGATTGTTTTCATGATTGCTTTTAGCAACTGTGGAACTCTTTTCTCAGGGTTAGTTGCACTTGCTGCAGATAGTTCAGATGATACTATCACATATGCAGCACAGTTTGTAATGATTACACGAACTGATGAAGAAGAGGAAACAGAAGAAACAGAAGAAACAACAACCGAGGAAACGCAGATTGAAGAAGAGCAATTAACAGAGAATTCAAGTGAAAATGAAAATTCACTTGTGACAATTGAGGAAACATTCGAAACTTCAAGTACACGACAAGAAATAACAGAAAGCGAAGAATCAGAAGAAAGCGAAGAATCAGAAGAAAGTGAAGAATCAGAGAAAAGCGAAGAATCAGAAGAAAGCGAAGAATCAGAAGAAAGCGAAGAATCTGAGGAAAGCGAAGAGTCAGAAGAAAGCGAAGAATCAGAAGAAAGCGAAGAGTCTGAAGAAAGCGAAGAATCTGAAGAAAGCGAAGAATCTGAAGAAAGCGAAGAATCTGAAGAAAGTGAAGAGTCTGAAGAAAGTGAAGAAACACAATTAGTTGAAGGACCAGCAATTGAAATTCGCTTAGGAGTTAAAACTAAAGGATATTTGAAAAATGTAAAGATTGATGTAAAAGATCTTGAAAATCAAATATTTGATCTTCGTGAAGATGTATCACTTGGTGAATATGTACAATCAATTGAAAATGGAAAAATTAAGTTAAAACAAATTAATGGTGGTACAGAAGTTTTAGTTTATATACCAATAAAACTAAAATCAGAAGAAAGTGTAAATGTAAATAAACTTCAAGAAGGTGTTGAACTTAGTTTAATTGGAACATATGTTGATGAAGAAGGTAATGAATCTATTATTACGAAATCAGTAAAACCAGTTTATGAAATACAAAACGATATTAATTTAGTTGTGGGTTCTACTATTGAAAAATTCATTCCTTATATAAAAGATGAAAGAAATGAAACATTAATACAATTGAAAGTAACAGTTGACTCAGAAAACAAACCACAATTACCAATTAAAGATACAAAACTAGAAGTTCAAATTCCAGAAGTTGAAGGATCTGAAATTAAAGATGTAAGAGTTTCAGCAACAAGTACTGGATTTACAAATGGACTTCTAAATGGAGATGTAGTATTTACAGTAGAAAATTGGTCTTATGAAAATGGAGTTGTTACTATTAATGTAAATAATAGTCAGCAAAATGGAAGATATCAATTACCTACAGGTAGAGATGAATATATCATTTCATATGTATATGAAGACTCTGCAGGAATTGAAAACCTAGTTTTAAACTCTACAGTAAACACAACTGTAAAAGTATTTACAAGTAAAGAAGAAAAAGAAATCTCTAATTTAATAGAAAAAGAATATGATTTATCTCAAGCAAATTCAAATATAGTTACTTATGATGTAACAAGAAGAACAACTGAATTTAGTAAAGGATATTTATATGCAAATGCAAATGCACAAGAGCCAGAATATTTAATAGAATATGAAAATGCATTTGATATAAATGTTTCAAGAGTTGATTTAGTAAATGCAATTCAAATAAACGAGGGAACAGAATATTTCGTAGATGCAAATAACAATGGGTTCCCAACATCAACAGATTTAGGAGAAAACACTTATTATGAAAAAATCAGATTAAACAAACAAAACTTAGATTCAATAATAGGTGAAGAAGGAGATTTTGAATTATTACTAGAAGATGGAACATCAATAGTAAAAATTAATAAAGATACACCAGATGATGGTGATGGATATATTACAATTAGTTTTGGGGAGAACAAAATTGGCAAGATATCAATGAGAATAAATAATCCTTCTGGAGAAGGATTCCTAAATGTAGTTACAACAAAGGCTATAACAAATATTTACTATGAGAAAATTGACCTTACAGCATTTCAAGCAATTGGAGAAATGTTTGAAGGATATGCAGAACTTGAAGAAGGTATTGTTTCAGAAATGGGTGGAAAAGAAGTATTTACAAACCTAGTTGAAACAACAACAAATGCAACAGTTTCATTAAATAGAAATGATGTAAGTACACTAGTTGAAAATGAAGATGTTGAGATTAGTATTTCATTAAATAATGCTACTGATGGATCTGATATGTATAAAAATCCAGTATTTGAACTTGTATTTCCAAGACAAATAAAAGAAGTATCATTAAAAGATATTAATTTACTATATGGAAATGACGAACTAGATATTGCTAATGTTGAAACATTAACAAATAATGAAGGAAATGTAGTATTAAGAGTTTCACTATCTGGAGTTCAAACCAAATATACAATGGGTGATTCAAATAATGGAACAACAATAAAGTTAAAGACTAGTATGAAAGCTGATATGTATACAGCATCAAAAAGAGAAAAAATAAAATTAAATTACTATAATGAAGATGCGACAATATACAATAATAAAGATGAATGGAAAATGATGGCTAATCCTTCATCATACATGTTATCAGTAGATCAAGGAACAGCCGAAGCTGATCTTAATATAGTTGCACCTGAAGGATTTGTAAATGCGCAAATGATTTCAGAATATAAAGATGGAAAGAATTTAATTTCTGTTGATCAAGGAAGAAAAGAAGATACAATCGAAACATTTGCAAATGCAAGAATCGCAGAAATGAAAATGATTGTAATAAACAACACAAATACAAATATGAACAATGTTCATATTTTAGGAAGAACAATATTTAGTGGAAACAAATCAATTATTTCAGGAGAAGATTTAGGAACAAATCAAACAGCTCCTATGATTGAAAATATTACAGTTGATAATGGAAACTTCACACAGACAGTTTATTATTCAGAAAATGGTGAAGCTACAGATGATTTAAATAATTCTGAAAATGGTTGGACAGAAGATCCAGAAAACTTAGAAAATATTAAATCATATTTAATAGTAATAAATGAAAATGTTAATGTAGGTGATATTTTAACATATTCATATAAATTTATGATTCCAGAAAGATTAACAAACAATATAGACATTAGTGGAACATTTGGAACATATTATAATGAAGAAAATGTAAAAAAACAGGTTGAAGCTGATAAGGTAGTATTAACAACAGGTGATGCACCAGTACTTAAAGTTGAAACAGTATCTGATACAGATCAGCAAGCAGTTGTTGGAGGACAAAGAATTAAATATACAGTAAGAGTAACAAATGAAGGTAGAAGCATTTCTACAAATACTGTAATAAATTCAATAATTCCAGCAGGAACTACATATGTTGAAAATGGTATTTTAAGACCAGATGTTACTGAACTTAAAATTGAAATGGGAGATATAAGACCTGGAAGAACCGAAGAAGTAACATTTGAAGTTGAAGTAAACAAAGATTTAAGTACAGATAATGTTATTGAAACAGCAAATAATGTAGATGCAGATGGATTAGAAGAACCAATATATACAGCTATACCAGATACAGTTGTAGATAAAGCAGAGTTAGAAGTAACAATTAGTAATGAACTAATAGAAGGAAGAGCTATAAAACAAGGTAGAGGTGTATGGTATACAATAAATATATTAAATCTACAAAATGTAGAAATTAAAGATTGTACAGTAAGATTAGTTTTACCTGAAGGCCTTGACTATGAAGATGGATATGTAATTGGAAGTTCAGAAGATGGTTTATCTGAAGTTTCAGCTGGACAAGCAGATTATAATCAATCTTCAAGAGTAGTTACATGGCATGTTGACAGTATTGATATTGGAACATCATTAAAATTAAAAACTAGAACAGCCAATATCTCAGAAAATGAAAAAGATATAGTTTTATATGCAACAGTAACATCTCCAAATTTAAAAAGAGAATATGTATCTGCTGAAATAAGAAACAAAGTTGCAAAACCAGTAATTGAATATTCTTATAAATCAAATATAAATAACCAATTTATAAAAGAAGGAGATTCAATTGAATATATATTAGATCTAAAAAATACAGGTTTAATTGGTGTTGAAAATATCAATATTCAAAGTATGGTTCCACAAAACTTTAAAGTAGTTGGAGCAAATGTTATAAAAAATTCTTCTTCAACATCAGCTATACCTCAAAATAATGTAGACTTAAATGTAACACTTGATAGTAATGAAGAAGCAAGAGTTATTTTAGAGTGTGTTGCAAATAATTTAGATGACATTAATGATAATATTGTTACTCAAAATAGTTGGACAATTGCTGCAAGTGGAATGGATACAGTTAGAACTGCAGCTGTTCAAAACATAATTCAACAAAATTATGAATTAACAAATAATAATAATGTAATTAAGGACGACCAAAATAAGAATGTTGCAGTATCAAATAATCCAATACAAAATTTTGATGCAACAGGAATTACAATAAATGAAAAAGAAGATACAAAAGAATTAACAAACGTTTCAACTTATAAAGTATTAGGAACAGCTTATAGTGATTTAAATAATAATGGTAGATTTGATGAAGATGAATTAGGAATGGTTAATATTGTTGCTAAATTATGTGATGCTAAAACTCAAAAAATGGTAGCACATACAGTAACAAATAATAATGGAGAATATTTATTTGATAATATTAACCCAGGCGAATATTATGTAAAATTCGAATATGATTCAACAAAATATGCATTATCAGAATATCAAAAACAAGGTGTTGAAAGTGACAGAAATTCAGATGCAGTTATTTCAAATTACAAAGCAGTTACAGATAAAATAGTTGTAAAAGATACAAGTATATCAGATATAGATATAGGATTAGTTAGAGCAGGAATATTTGATGTAGATTTAGATGTAAATGTTAATGTTATTACAGTTCAAGATGATAAAGAAACAAAGACATATGAAATGGAAAATTCGAAACTTGCAAAAGTTGATATTAATCCTCAAACAGTTGATTCATCAAAAGTATATGTTGAATATACAATAGATGTAACAAACAGAGGAGAAATTGCTGGATATGTAAGAAATATAGTTGATTATATTCCAGAGGGATTAACATTTGATGGTTCACTTAATAAAAATTGGTATATAGCAAGTGATGGCAATTTATATAATAATGAACTTTCAGAAACATTAATTGAGCCAGGAGAAGTAAAAACTATAAAATTAGTATTAACAAAACAAATGAATGAAAATTCAACAGGATTAATTAGTAATACATTTGAGATAGCTAAAACATATAATGAATATGCAATTTCTGATATTGATTCTACTCCAGGAAATCAAGCTGAAGGTGAAGATGATATGAGTAGAGCAGATATTATTATAGGTATTCAAACAGGTGGAAGCTTGATAAATGTAATGATAATAAGTACTACTCTGATTACCTTGTTGATAGCTCTATATGTAGTCAAACTGCAGATAGATAAAAGAAATAAGGAGGTGATTGTATGAAAAATAATATAAAAACAAAATTAATTAGAGCAATTTTAGTTATAGTAGTAGCAGTTTTACTTGCTATAGTATTAATTTCACACAACGCCTTTGCAAGACAAGCAGGTGAGGATGAAAATCCTGTTAACTATGATGTTACTAAACATCTACAATATCCTTCAATAAGGGATTTATTACCTGCAAATCAAGTACTAAGTGATGGAAGGTTTTATATAAAGCATGCAGACTTAATTAATTTCCCAAGTATAATGTGTTCTGCAAAGACTATCCACCTTCCAAGAGAAGAAAATACAGTAGTAAGAAGTGGTGGAAAATCAACTAAAAGAACTGATGGTGGCAAATTAACAGGATATTTGACAATGAATGATAGAAACCATGCTACAGTTTTTAAAAATCAAGGACATTGGGTTACTACAGGACAACCATATTCACGTACAACAAGTGAAACTTTTGCATTGTTTCATATAGTGGATGTATATAAAGCAACTCCAGCAGAAGCATGGGTACTTTCAGAAATGGATATGAATGATCCAAATAAAACTTCAATAACATTTGAATATACAGATCAAGAATATATTGATAATCAAGAATTATTAGTTGATGAAAATAAATATCAAGGTGTTAATAATACAACTTTATGGGCAGTTGAATGGGACCCTGAATCTGGTGATCCAACTAGATATGTTGCAGAAAGAAACGGAAGACATTATTATGTAACTCCTGATGATTATGCACCATATACATATGTACAACATGCATGGTGGAAAGAGAAAAAGGTTGGTTATTTAAATGCAGATTATAGTACTGTTAAAGATACAGACTTAGCAGCTGAAGCTGAAGCTTTTGAAGCATATATTAAGAAAATTGCAGTTTACCAAAATGAAGAAAATTATAGAATGTCAGATGTAGATGCTGATGGAGATGATGAAAGATTTGCAATAGGAAAATGGCAATGGAATGAAGATAATACTATAAAAGTGGATTATAGAAATTATGAAGGACTAGATGGACAAAGGAGAACTTTAGGAGTAGATAGTACACAATATAATGTAAGATTCAATGCAGAAACAAATAAATATATCGTTGGTCCATTTACATTAAATTATTTAAGAACTGGTACAAAACAAGGTACTAGAGAGAAAGTAAGTTTTTCAGGAATTTCTCAAACAACTTTAATTGGAACAGATGCAAATGGAAACAAGCTATTAGATGAAAATGGAGAAAGTATATTAAAATTAGGAGAAAATTATAAATTTGTATATGACCATAATCATGATGACTATATTCCAACAATCGTGGTTCGTAATGGTTCAAGTTCAAGTACAGAAAAACTAGATACTGAGGAAGATTATCCATATCCATATGATAATGAGGAATTTTATATAGAGGTTGATTATATTGATAATATGGCATTTTTATCAGAGCTTGATTTTGATTTCCAATATATGAATGCTGGTGCAACTTTTGAATATCTAGAAGGTAATTATCTTGTTATAACTTGGACACCTGACTGCGATTATCAGCCTGCAAGTTCTGGAGGTGCTTCATCTGGAGCTTTACCTGGTAGTGATGTAACTTATGGTGGTATTACTAGAACAAATTCTCTATTATCTTTGGCTGGTATTGATCTTTCAGATAGATTTGCATATGAAACTGGAAGTATTGGAGAAAATGGAAGTAGCAAAATAGAGTTAAAAGGTTATCGGAGGCTCAGATTCAAAGATGCCACAAGCTGATCCACAACCAAGAAAGCTTTTATCTGAAAATATCCTAATTGAAAGATTGGAACTTGATGATGAAAAGATAAAAATTAAATTTATAAATCCACCAAAATATTCAAGAAATCGTGAATTTGAAAATACTTTTGATATAAATAGTGGGAAATTTTGTAAGAAAGTTTATGCTCCAGATAATGAAAAATTTAAATTAATTATAAAATACAATGATGGTATACATGAAGAAAAAACATATACAAAAGAGTACTCTGGAAACACATGTGAGATTGAGATTGATAGATATTTTGACGTCCCTAAAATTAACGCAAGAATATCAATTAGTGCATCTTGTCCAATTGGAGTATATCGAAAGGATTCATTTGAGGCTGACTGGGAAAGAACTGGAATTCAAACTGAAAATATGCTAGGCGGAGAAAAAAAATATGCATATTCATTTGAGAATGATATTCTAGGTGATGTTTATAGTGTACAAGGAAATTATTTGTATAAAGAATATTCATGTCAAGCTATATATAGAAAACCAGGACAATTTATTGAATCAGAAATGAATGTAACAATTTCTAATAAATTTAAGCACTCTGTTGACGAGATTAAAGGTGGATATATTGAGTATTCTGCTGGTTCCTATAACACAGGTCTTTCTTCTGGGATGAAATATACCTTGAATAATGCTGAATTTAAGTATTCTTTGTATGATGATCCACCAGATGTTTATGGAATTGTGGCAGCAGTATACGCAGATGAAGATCAATCATACCCAATACAAGCAACAACTATTTTTATTAATAAACCCAAAATGTATCTTAATAATGTGGGCAATAATAAGTATGTGTGTGGCAAAACATTGTCATCAGGGCAAATTCAAGAAACCTATATTTATAATATACAAGGAGGATTAGAACCTGATAAAGACTCATCTAAACCTGATAAACCTGTGGTTTTACCAGAGAAGAACTTTGTTAATACATGTTGTAATGACGGCAAAGCGCAATTTGTTGCTCTAACTGGAGACAAAGTTGAGAAAACAACAGATGATACATATACCTATGTTTACAAAGATGAAGCAGGAAGTGAAGTTAGTTTTACATTAAGTGCACATGTTGAAAGAATGTCCAATAGTGATGATGAAAATGGCAATAATCCGGAAGTTAGACAGCCACAATCATTTATAAGCTCAGGCTCAGGATCAAGCTCAGGATCAGGCTCAAGCTCAGGATCAGGCTCAGGTTCAGGATCAGGCTCAGGCTCAGGCTCAGGTTCAGGTTCAGGTTCAGGTTCTGGTTCTGGCTCTGGATCGGGCACAGAAGACCCAACTGGACAAGCAGTTGTTAATACGGAAGAGGCAAGAAGATATTTAGAAGAACTTCAACAATATTTAAGAAATGCTCAAACAGAAAGAGATAATTTAAGAAATGAATTAACGAGATTAAGAACAACTTCAATTGAGGAAATTCAAAGAGAACATCAAGAAGCAGTTGAAGAATATGAGAGAGTAAAAGTAGAACTTGAAAATTATAACCATCAAAAAGCTGAAATAGAAAGAATTTTACAAACAGAATTAACTCCTGAACAAAAAAGAGAGAAAGAGACAGAGTTAGCAACAATTAAAACAAAAATAGCAGAATTAGAACTAAAATTAGGAGAATTAGCTAGAAAAGTTGAGGCTTCAGCTGCAGAACATAATGCTTTGCAACAGTTAGAAAGTTTAACTCAAGAATTAGTTCAATTAGAAAATAGTAAAAAAGCTAAAGAAGAAGAAATAGAACAATTAAAACAAGGAATTAAAGAAACACAAGGACAATTACAAGAAGAGGATGAAAATGAAGAAACTGCTGAGGAACAACAAAACAATGGTAATGCTGAAATAAGAGAAAGTATAAATCAAAAGACAGATGAACTTACTCAAAAAATGAAAGAACTATCTGATATAAATCAAAGAATAGCAGACATACTAGCTGAAAAAGATAGGATAGTTACTGAAATATCTAGAGATTTAGATGATCAGATTGAACAAAAAGAAAAACAACTTATAGAGCTTGAGGCAAATATTGAAAGATATGAATCATTAGTAAATGAAATAAATAATTTAATTGAAAATCCAGAAGAATACGCAAATCAGGTAAATTTAAGTAATACAGGCCTTCAACCAGCTACAGGCCCTACTGGAGATGCAAATGTAGGAGCAAGAGTAGGACCTTTGGGACCAGGTTTATATTGGTATTACCTAAGATTCACAAATGCAACCAGAAAAGTTGCACAGCATTTAATTCAAGGAAGAGATGCAGTTAAGAAAGACATAAATGCAATAAATGGTAGAGGAGCAGATGCTGCAGGTGAAGGAATTCACTTACAAATCTTCCCAGAACCAATTGACTTAAGAACAAGAATTTCTGGAGAGATTTGGATAGACCAAGACGAACAAAAAGATCAAGCTTCAGGAATACTTGGTGTTAAAGACGCTGGTGAGCCAGCAGCTGCAGACAATAGTGTTGAAGTAAGAGTTTGGAAAGTAAAATATGAGCGCAGTGGAAGCACTCTTACAGAAGTATCTAGAGAACTTGCAGTAGGTTGGGATGAAGAAGAAAACTTAATAGACTTTATCGATAAGAAAATATTTGTAAGAGGCGGTAAATATGAAATACCAAATCTATTACTTCCATCTGAACAAGGATTAGATGGAACTAGATATAAAATAACATATGATGTTGAGTTTATATATGATGGACAAACTTATGAAGCTACAGAATACTTAAGAGATCCATCAAATGAAAAAGGAACAGTAGCAGATAAATTAGAAGCATTTAAGAAAACAGCTGAACAAACAAGAAGTACAGACAAAGATTATACATCATATAAAAACGCATCATATGTAGTTGAAAATCCAGCTGAAAGAGAAGACTTTGATAGTTACTTTACAGAGTTTTATGGAAATAAAGACATAAATGCAGAAGATGGAACAACAGAAGGTAAGGCTACAGGTGGAACTGGAGGTTCACAATTTGAAAGAGTTGAATATGGAAATAGTGAAAATAAAGAACAAAATCTTTACTATAAATCAGAAGATGTAGGAGAAGTAAACAAGAAGAAAGCTTCAACACTTGTAACACATGATGAAAGTGGATACATATATGATCAATATAGATTCTCAGCAAGAGTTTCAGAATCTGGTTTAGTTCTTCCATATGAAGATTTATATCACCCAGTTAAAGAATACTATGCAAACTTTGTATTCCAAGAAAAAGATTATAAACCAATTGATGAATACTTTACACAAATAAATCTTGGATTACTAGAAAGATACCATGCAGATATGAGTGTATTAAAAGACTTATATAAAGCAAAGGTAGTAGTTGGAGAACAAGAAACAGATTACAGATTTAATAAACTAGGATCACTTGAACTTGCATATGATGCAGATGGAAATCCAACAGGAAAAGATCCATTAAGACAACAAGTTGATGCATCATATAGAGAAAGAACATATAATATTGGATTATATAATTCTGACTATAAATATAGATCAAGTGTATATAATACAATAGAAGATCCAATAACAAAAACAGTGTTACAAGCAATTAAAGATGGAACAGAATTAAGAATGTTTGTAACATATAGAATTCAAATAGGAAATGAAAGTTTATTATATGATGTTTCTATAAATGAATTCAAGGATTACTATGACCCATCATTTACACGTATTGATAAAAATATGGGAACAATTGAAGAAGGCGATTTAGCTCAAAGACAAGACGAAGAAGGAAACCTATTGATGTATGTTTCAAATTCAGATACAGCAGCTTCAATGGAAGAAGGAGCAGAAAGCTCATCAAGAGAAATGAAGATTGTTGCATATGCGCCATATTATAGAAAGATAAAAGCAGCAGCAGATAATGCTAATTTATATAAATGGAATAAATCAGATGATTTAGGAGAAGATGAAGGTGTAAGAGCTCAAATCGATACAAATGGTAGCGAATTAGTAACAGGACAATTAGACTTTACAGAACTTGCAGTAGTAAATGCTAATACAGAAAATGAAATGAAACAATCAATTTCAAGCTCATTAAATGCTCTTTCATCAGATGGAAAATCTGGAAATGAAAGATTAACTCTAGAGCCTGGAGAAGTATTTGAAGTATTTGTAACATATGAAGTTGACCAAGAAGGATTTGAAAATGCAAGAAGAGAAGCTTATGATTCTCAAAATCTTGAAAGGCCATCATTATTAAATGAAAAAGCAAACATAGTAGAAATTGCAACATATTCAGACTTCTATACAGAAGAAAGTGTTGCAAGACATAAAACAACAAGTTATAGAGCTGGAAAAGTTGCAGGTAGAGTTGATCAAGATTCAGCACCAGACAATATTAATAAGGCAAATATTAAGAATATAGGTTTATATGAAGATGATACAGAAGCTGCACCAATACTAAATGTTACTGTAGTTGGAGCAGATGTAAGTAGATCAATAACAGGTACAGTTTGGGAAGATACAAAGAAACGTAGAGAAGAGACAACAGCAGAAAACATAGATAGAGCAACAGATGCAAATAATACAGTTTGGGATGAAGTATTAGATACTGGAGAAAACTATGTTGGTGATGGTATCTATGATCCAAGTACAGAATCTGGTATTAAAGATATAGATGTTACATTAGTAGAAAAAATTAGTGTAACAGGTGATGACTTAATGAGAATACAAGAGTATGCAGGAAATGGAAATCCATTATCTAACTTAAGTGTATTAGATTATGAATTTGAATATGTATGGCCAGATGGCGCATTTGGAAATGCAGATTATACATCAAGAGTTAAAACAGATGCAAATGGTAACTATTTATTCAAAGATTTCACAACAGGTAATTATGTTGTAAGATTTGAATATGGTAATACAGAAGAAACTTTAAAATACAATGGACAAGATTATAAGAATACAGCATATCAAATTAACATGACAAATGCTCCTGCACAAAAAGATGAAAATGGAGTAATCTTCAAAGGTAATACAGATGGTACTGTAGATGGAACAGCAGAAGGAGAACCTTTAGCAAATGGAAATATAAGATCTACATTAAATAACCAATGGCATGATTTAAGTGATAATGAACAAGCAAATAGATTAAACTCAACTAGGGTATCAGATGCAAGAGATTATGAGCCAAGAAGAATTAAGGTTAATGCATATTCAAGAACAATTACTAATAAAAATGCCGAAATTTTAGCAGGTTATATAAATGATCAAGAAAAAGAAAACCTTGGTATAACAGATCAAAATAGTGAAGGTGTTAAAGATTATAAAGATATATTAGATGCGAACAGAGACGAGTTAATAGCAAATACAGCTATGGTTGCAAATACAGCAAAATTTGTAGTTAAAGTTGAAGATCAACATGAGTTTACTTATGAAGAAAATGAAGCTACAGTTGAAGGTGATGACAACAATAATGATAACCACAACTATGTAATTGAAAATCTAGACTTTGGTTTAGTATTAAGACCAGAAACAAGATTATATATACAAAAAGAAGTTAGTGGAATTTCATTAACAAAGAATGACGGAGAAGAAGTAATCTTATCTGTTGAAATGGATGATGAAGGTAATATAATAAAATTAACAAAACAAGATGGTGTTACAGCAGGTGTTGATAAACTTGCAGAAATAACAAAAGAAAACTTACAAGGACAAGGCTTTAAATATATAGGAATTGAATCAAAATTCTTAAACGGATTACAAGTATCAATTCTATATAATATAAGAGTATATAATGAATCAGAAACAGACTATGTAACAGAGCTTTTGGCTAAATACAAAAATGTTCAAAGATTATATGACTTAGCAGAAAACTATGAGGCTGGAAAAGAATACTTAATGGCTGATATGCCAGGAGATTTAGAGCCTTACTATAGAAATGAATTGTCACCATATAATACAGGTAAAGGAATTATATATGGTAAATATGTAGGATTACATTATTATACAAACTCATTAGAGTCTGCAGAATTTGAAGATGCAAGCTTAACATATGAACAAATGCAAGCAAAAGCAGCTGGCTTATATAACAAATATTTGTGTAGATATGATGGATATAATCATGATACAGTTGTTACAACAACAATTGATCAAGTAGTTGATTATATTGATAATGATCTATCAAGAGATGAAGAACGTACATCAAGAGTATTAAATCAATCATGGACAGATTCTACAGATATTGATAGAGCAAATAAATTATCAGCAGTATCATTTGAAGGTATAAACAAGGATGATACAACCTTATTAGACAATAAAGAAAGAAGATATGTAGCATCAGGCAGAAACAATATTGCAATGAGCGAGAACGACATCATGGAAGTTGCACCAAAAACAATTACATACCATTCAGCAGCAATTAATGAAAACCAAGAACCAGTTGTAAAAGTAGAAAATGGAACAATAGTACCACAAGTTACAGAAGGAAGTATTGATGGAGTATATACAACAAAAGATTTATACAGAGGAAATGGACCATGCTTAATCAACCCAGATTTAACTAAAGAGTTAGTTCCACATACTAAAGCAAATGACGAAGATAAGAGTGCATATACAGCTAAAATAAGAATAGCAACAGCACAAGTAGCAAATTCACAAACAGTAGATAAAATGAACTACGATAACCTAACAGAGCTTGTAATGTACAGTAATACAGCCGGAAGAAGAGATATGAAAGCAATACCAGGAAATGCAAACTTAGTTGCAAAACAAACAGCAATGTGGAATGCAGGATATGACAGAACAGCATTAAAGACAGCAAGTGGAGAACTATTAGGATTTGTATTTGAACCAAAGACAGTAAATGTAAGAAAGACAGATGCAGATAAAAACAACCAAATGCATGAAACAGTAAGTATTGCAACAGAAAGAGATGCATATGCAGCAAAAGATACAGTAACATTCTCAGAACCAACAGGTTTAAGTTTAGATAGACAAAGAACACAAACAATTGTAAGAGCAATATTGATATCATTAATCGTTGCAGCAATAGCAGTAATGATAGCAACAGTAACACTAGTATTTAAAAAGACTAGATATGATGATGGAGATTTAATTAATAAAAAAGGTGTCAATGGGGACGGGCTTAAATGACATTAAAAGTGTGTCAAGTGGGACGGAGCTTTTTGACACAGATTGTAAAATTAAAACTTAAGGAATAAATAAAATAAGAGGAAATACAATTATAATGTTGTAGCCTCTTATTTTTATTTGGATATACAATATATTTATGTTATAATATTTCATGTGAGGTGAATATGAGAGATTTATCGAATAATGTTGTTGAGCAATTTAATGTAAGTGGGATATGTTATTTGCAATTTAGAGAGCTTTCTAGATTAGGAGTTAAACATGCCTATGTTTTGAAATGTAAAGGATTTGAATATAATTATAGAGGAAGACTTGCTCAAAAAGAAGAAATAGAAAAAGCATATGAACCAGTATGTAAGATGTTAGGATTTGATTTTAATAATCTGATTTTGCCAATACAAAAGCATACAAATAATATAAAAATCGTTGACAAAGTATATGAAAGATTTTTGCTTGAAGGTGTTGATGGAACAATTACAAATACGCAAGGGTTAGTGCTTGCAACAACAAATGCTGACTGTATTTTATATATGTTATATGATAAGCGAAAAAAAGTGATTGCTAATGTTCATTCCGGATGGAGAGGATCTTATAGGAGAATTATTGAAGTGGCAATAGATGAAATGGTAGATAAATTTGGGTGCAATACGGCTGATATAATTGTGTGTGTATGTCCTAGTATTCGAAAATGTTGTTTTGAGGTCGATAAAGATGTAAGAGATATGTTTTATGACCAGTTTTCTTTTTTGGATAATATTAATGATTTTATTATGAATGGATATAAAGAAGGAAAGTATTTTATAGATACGGTGGGAATTAATAAATGTTTGTTATTGAATAAAGGAATTGATTCAAAAAATATTTATGATTCTAATATTTGTAGTTTGTGTAATAGTGATATGATTCATTCATATCGAGGCGAAAGTAAAGAATATGGATTATGTACGGCATTGATTGGTTTGTAATTAGTGTCAAATGGGACGCCCTTTTTTGACACCAAAAGTTAATTATTAGTCTTTTGACTGATGGTATAATAATGAAAAAATTAAAAAAGTAGTGTCAAAAAAGGGCGTCCCATTTGACACTATTTGGAGATGTTGAGATGTTTGATAGTTTTGAAGAATTAGAAGAATCAATAAAGGATTGCCAAAAGTGTAAGCTTTGCAAAAATAGAACGAATATTGTTTTTGGCTCAGGAAATAAAAAGGCTGATGTGATGTTTATAGGTGAAGGCCCTGGAGCTGATGAAGATGAACAAGGAGTTCCTTTTGTTGGAAAAGCAGGAAAATTAATGAATGAAGCTTTTAGGGGCGTTGGCATAGATAGAGATGAGGTTTATATTGCTAATGTAGTAAAATGTAGACCACCTATGAATAGAAATCCTGAGTCAGATGAGGTTGAGTGCTGTTTGAATTATTTGAGAAACCAGGTTGTTTTAGTAAATCCAAAGATTATTGTATTGTTAGGCAATGTTGCTCTCAAAGCAGTACTTGGAAGTGAATATTCTATTACTTCAAGTAGAGGAAAATGGGTGGAGAAAAAGGGAATTAAATATATGCCAACTTTTCATCCAGCTGCACTTTTGAGGGATGAAACTAAAAAAATTGATTTTTGGAAAGATTTAAAACTAGTTGTAGAAGAGCTGAATGTATTAGACTAAAGTGCGTTCAGTTTATAGTATATTGGCATGATGAGGAGGTTATATGGAGTTTAGATTACTATATGGTAGAAGCGGTTCTGGTAAAACCAGCTATATTTTTAATGATATAAAAGAAAAAATTGATGGAGATAGTAAAATTTATATTATAGTACCTGAGCAATTCTCTTTTTCTGCGGAAAATCACTTGTTAGAAACACTTGAAACAAAGAGCAGTATTAATGCTGAAGTTTTAACTTTGAGCAGAATGGCAGATAGGGTCATTTCTGATGTTATTGGAAATTCTACAATACATCTATCTAAAGTCGGAAAAACGATGATTATATATGATTGCTTAGAGAAACTAAAAAGTGAATTAAACTTTTTGCGTAGTTCTGACAAAAATTTAGATGTTGCATCACGAATGATTACTGAATTTAAAAAACATAATGTTAGATCATCAGATTTGATGATGATTTCGGAGAAAATAGATGATAAATATTTGCAACTAAAATTAGCAGATTCTCAAAAAATATTAAATAAATATCAAGATCGAATTGAAGGGAGTTTTCTAGATGAAGCAGACAAACTAGATTTACTTGCACAAAATATTGAACTTGTAGATTATTTTAATAATGCAATTATTTATATTGATGAATTTGCTGGATTTACTCCAAATGAATTTCAAATTATTGAAAAACTTTGCACAATTTCAAAAGAAATAACGGTTACGATTTGCACAGATTCTTTACAAAAAGTGGATAATGCTAGTGAAAGTATTTATTATTTTAATCAGATAACAGCCGAAAAATTACTAGAAATAGCTAAAAGAACAGGTTCCTTTGTAGAAAAAATTGACATGGGAGAATCTAAAAAATTTAAAACCTTAGAGTTACAAGCTTTAGAAAAAAATATTTATTCTATAAAGCAAGAAAAGATGATTGATAAAACCAAGGATATTACCTTATTTATAGCCAAAAATCCAATTTCAGAAGTTGAAAATGTTGCCAAAAGTATTTTAAAACTCGTAAAACAAGGAGAATATAGATATAAGGATATTGCTGTTGTAGCAGCAGATGTTCAAACCTATTCTGATGACATAAAGAATATTTTTAGTAGATACAATATTCCTGTTTTTGTTGATGAAAAGAAAGATATAACTAATAATATTTTAATGAAATATGTAATTTCATTACTTAACATTTTTTCATCAAATTTTTCATATGAAGCAATGTTTTCTTATATAAAATCAGGCATTTTACAATTGGATGAAAATGATGTTTTTTTACTTGAAAATTATGTTAACAAATGGGGGATTCGAGGATCAAAATGGTATAGAGAAGATTTTTCCTATGAAGAAAAAAATGATATTCAAGAGAGAATTAATGAATGTAGAAAACAGATAATTGCGCCCATTTTAGCCTTTAGAGAGAACTTAACTGGAGAAAAATCTGCGAAAAATATATGCAAAAGTTTATATGAATTTATAGAAAGCAATGGAATTCAAGAAACAATTTTAAATAAGGCTAAAAAACTTGAAGAAAGCGGAAATATAGAAATTGCTGATGAATATAGAGCAGGAATTGAGCTTTTCTTTAATGTACTTGATGAAATAGTTTTAATATTTGATGAAGAAAAAATGTCATTTGAAAGATTTAATAAAATCCTTCAAATCGGAATTTCTGAATCCGAATTTGGGAGAATTCCTGCATCATTTGATCAAGTTTTATTTGGAGATATTGATCGTTCAAGAAACAGAGAAATTAAGGCATTATTTTTGATTGGCCTAAATGACGGTGTAATTCCTAGCAGTGTAAAAGATGAAGGTTTTTTAAATGATTCTGATAGAGATTTATTAAAAGAAAATAATGTTGAAATTGCTAAAAATTCAGTTGAACTTTTATATGAAAATCAATTTAATATATATAAAACACTTTCAATGCCAAAAGAAAAACTATTTTTATCATATCCTGTTGCAGACAAAGAAAGTAATGCTTTACGTTGTTCAATTATAATTGCACAAATTAAGAAGATTTTTCCAAATTTAGATGAGAAAAGTAATATTGTAAATGAAAACTTTGAAATCACAACTGTTGATGCTACCTTAGATGGAGTGGTTGAAAAATATCGTGAGTTTATAGATGATGAAGAAATAGAGCAAGAATGGAAAGAAGTAATAGCCTGGTATAAAAAGTATGATACAAAACGAATTGGAAGAATTTTTAGTGGAGCAAGCTATACAAATATTCCTAAGCCTATTTCTTATGAGAATATTAAAAAAATGTATGGAAATAGCTTAAGAACAAGCGTGTCTAGACTTGAACAATATAGAAGATGCCCATTTTCGTTTCATTTAAAATATGGATTAAAATTGAAAGAGGAAGATGAATTTAAAATCAGATCTCTGGATACAGGTAATTTTATGCATGAAGTAATTGACGAAGTATTTTCAAAAATTGAAGATAAAGATTTCGATGTAAAGACTATTACGAAAGACGAACTATACAAAATAATTTCAGATATTATTAATCAAAAATTGCAAATAAGCAAAAACTATATTTTTAGCAGTACACCAAAGTTTATTGTTTTAACAAGAAGACTAAAGAAGGTTATTTTTGAGTCAATAGACTACATTATTGAACAATTGAAAAACAGCAAATTTGAACTATATGGACATGAAGTAGAGTTTAATGAAAAGGCAGAATTTAAGCCACTAAAACTAGAATTAGACAATGGAAATCAGGTAGTTGTTACCGGAAAAATAGATAGAATTGATATTGCAAAAACAAATGAGAATACATATGTAAGAATTATAGATTATAAATCTTCTGTTAGAGATTTAGATCTTAAACAAGTTATAGCTGGAATTCAAATCCAATTACTTACATATCTTGATGAAGTTTCAGAACAGAAAAATTTTGAATCAGCAGGAGTTTTATATTTTAGTTTAATTGATACAATAATTAAAGCAAGCAAAAACCTAAGTGATGAAGAGATAAGAAAAGAATTAAATAAAAAATTTAGAATGAAAGGATTAGTGGTTGCAGATATAGACATTGTTAAAATGATGGACAGTAAGATAGAACCTTCAAAATATTCTGACTCTATTCCTGTTTATCTTGATAAAGAAGGAAATATAAGTAAATCAAAATCTAGTGTAATAGATAAAGAAAAATTTGATAGATTGCAAAAATACACTAAAAATATTATATCCCAAATCTCAAAAGAAATATTTGCTGGAAGTATAGATATAAAGCCATTTTACTTGAATAAGAAAACACCTTGTGAATATTGCGAATATAAATCAATTTGCAATTTTGATCCTAAACTACCAAGAAATGAGTATAGATTTGTGTCAAATGGGACGGAGGATTTTGACACTACCTAATTTTAAGGTGTGTCAAAATCCTCCGTCCCATTTGACACAACATTTATCCCCATAAATAGTTTTTTAAACTTTTTAGTAATGATTGTATTTTAGATAACTTTTTAGTTGTTGTTATTGCCGGTAGATATGCGCCATATTCTTTTGGAATATCAATAGATTTTCCATATTTAATTATCTGATCTTTTTTAAAATTTATGTCTTTAGCAATTTTATTTTTGAATTCCGTATAAAACTCATAGTTTTCTGGTATAATTAAATATTTTTCGAACTCAATTAAATTGTTTTCAAATTCTCTGATATCATCAAAAGTTTCTAATTTTGTAAATTGTTTTTTAAAACAATTATCTATTATTCTGTTTTGTATTTTTATGCATAAAGATGTTATAGTTTTCTTTTTGGAATCTATTTGCTTTTGCAATAACTTTAATTTATCAGAAGCCGAAGATTGATATTTGATAGTAAGCTGAGCAAGCTCGCTTTCAAGGTTCATTAATTTGTCAAGTGCCATTTCTACTTCTTGATAAGTATTTTCTGTAGAAAAACTTCTAAAATTTCTTTCGAACATTGGAGAACTATACAGTGTACTAAAATAAAGTGCTTCATCGCCTGTAAAGAATGTCATTTGAGAAACTAATGCACATTCTAATGGATAGTATTCAGGACTTTCAGAAATAAATGACATTCCATAATATGTTACAGATTCATATGTTGGCTTGTCAGATGTTCTGCTAGCAATTATTTGTACAGCAGCTTCATTTAAAGCAAGTCCAGTCTGTTTTTCCAAATCATATAAACCAAGTTTTATTAATTTCCCCTTTTGATTTTTAAATTCTTGCAAATAGTGAATACATTCATGAATTGCAGCAATATCAATATTATTTAAATCTAGGTTTTCATTAAAATAAATTGAATTATTTCCATAAACATATTTTGCACTGGCTTGATTATCTTGCATATGTGCAGTATACATATCTAATCTTGAAAGTTGCATAAATAAGCGACTTTGAGACAAGTGCAAATCTGGAAATGATGAACATAATTTTTCTGAAATGTATGAAGCAATTTTATTTATTTGCATAGTATTTAATCGTGTTATATTATCTAAACCTTCTTTTTTTAGTAAAAAATTTATTCCCATTATAGTCTCCTAATAGTTTGTGACAAACTTTTATAAATGTTATCAATATTATTATACCTATTATGTCACTTAAAAGATATAACAGATATATTACAAAAAAGATACAAAATGTTAACAATTCAAAAAGCTGCAAATGCAAGTATACCTAAGAAAACTTTGTTAAAAAGCAGATTTTGTTATTAAAAAGATATATAAAAATTATATTAAATAAAAATTAGGTAAAGTTGCATAATTCCGTAAGAAGTTATTAAAAATATTCCTTATAGTATTAGAATTATAGGACTTTAAAAAAGTATTGTTTTGTTTTAGAATGTTGCCAAATAATAGATTAATACTTGGGAAAGGTAATTTTAAAAATGAAAACAACGAAGTTATTTTGGTGCTTGCTCATATGTGTGTTATTTTTTTCTCTTTTCTCATCTGTTAAGGCTGTAGAACTTGAATTGGAACCTGTAGTAGATGATAAAGGAAAAATTATGCGAATTAAATATGATTCAATAACAGAAAAATCATCTGCCACTAAGAAGGTTGGAAAATTATTGGAAAAATTTGCTTTAAATAATTCACAAATTAGTGTTGGAGCCAAATACATACCAAGCTATAAGAACGAATTAACAGTTAGAAATCAGATGGTGAATGGAAAAGATACTAATGAATGTTGGGCATATACATTTACTTCTGCAATTCAGTGTTACAATAATTTGAAAAATACTTCTGATAAGGATGATTTGTATTCTCCAAGACATATTAGTCAATGGTCAAGCAATGTTTTTGCAGATGGAACCATCAAAGAAAACAGATTAAATAGAGATGCATTAGAAGGATTTGGAAACTTTTCAATGGCTACTAATTATGCAACTTCTGGATATGGACCTGTTTTAGAATCAGATTTTCCATCTAATGTTCCACAAACTAGAGTGAATGTATCAGAATTAGATACGGAGCATGGTACGCAAAAAGAAGTAAATGGATATGTGATATTGCCATCAATTCAGAAAGAATATGACGAAGAAGGAAATGTAACATATTATAATCTATTTGATGATGGTGCAAAAATGGATAATCCAAATACTTTTCGTAATATTGTGAAACAACAGATAAAAGATAATGGTTCTGTAATGGCTTGTATCTTGCAAATGGAAAATGATAAAGATGTGTTTATGAAACCTGTTAAAGATGAGAATGGAGAGACTTTACAGTATAATCATGCTGTTTTAATAGTAGGTTGGGATGATGATTATATGCCACAAAATGGCGGATGTGATATAGAAGGAGACTTTGAATGGTTGCACAAAGGTGCCTATATAGCATTAAATTCATATGGAGAAGATGCATTTTATGATGGATATATTTACATTTCTTATGATGATTATTATGTTGATCAAACTTTATATGGACTTACAAATATTTCAGATGATAAGTATGATAATATTTACCTAAATGATGAATTAGGTGTGTGTGCAGATTTTAACACCTATGTAGCTCAATCAACAGCAGCTAATATTTTTGAAAGGAAATATTCTGAAGATGAGGAATTAAAACAGGTTAGTATTACTTCTTTGGATTATCAGACTGCAGATATTTATTATACTGAAAGCTTTGATAATAATGGAATGCCTGTTAATTATAAATTATTGAAAACAGATGTTAATTTGGAACCAGGAATTGTAGCTGTAGATATAGAGAATGTTATATTAACAAAAGACAAATTTTCTATTGCTATTACATATAAATGTCAAAGTGGGGCAACAATTGCATGTGAAGCACAAGTCGATAGTGAAGCGTATAAGTATGTTACAATTCATAAAAATGCAAATTATTTAGTATTTACAGGAGATAATTTGGAATTTGATATGAATGGAACTTATAATTATGAGATAATTCGAGCAGATATCTGTGTTAGAGCATTTACCAAAAATGTTGAGATGATTGAAAAACCAGATCCGACACCAAGCCCATCGCCAAGTTCATCACCAAGCCCATCGCCAAGTTCATCACCAAGCCCATCACCAAGCTCGTCACCAAGTTCATCACCAAGCCCATCACCAAGCTCGTCACCAAGCCCATCACCAAGCTCGTCACCAAGTCCATCACCAAGTCCATCACCAAGTTCATCACCAAGCCCATCACCAAGCTCGTCACCAAGCCCATCGCCAAGCTCGTCACCAAGTTCATCACCAAGCCCATCACCAAGCTCGTCACCAAGCCCATCACCAAGTCCATCACCAAGTCCGACAACACCAGCAACTGTTATAAAAAGTAGCACATATACTATTAAAAATAAAATGATTTTAAGAGTACCAAAAGGAACAACAATAAGCCAATTCAAAGCAAAAATCTCTGTGAACAAAGCATACACAATAGTTGATAAAGATGGAAAAACGGCTACAACAACTTTAGTGAGAACAGGGTATAAGATAAAAGTAGGAAATGAATATTATGAAATATCTGTTATTTCTGATATTTCTGGATCGGGAGGAAATTTATATTCTAGAGCTTTGGATATTTCAAAAATGAGAGCACATTTAGTTGAACTTAAAGGCTCAATACTTACAGGAGTTCAATTTGATGCAGCTGACATAAATGGAGATGGAAAGGTTTCTGTTATAGATTTATCAAAATTACGAGCCATAAGTGTTGAATAATTGCTTAAAAAGGGGTTGACGTAAAATCTTAAACGAGTTATAATATAATAGATTGATAAAAGGAGAGATTAGATGAATAATAGAAAAATTTTAGTTACAATACTTATTGCTATTATGCTAGTTATTGTAACAATAGGGAACACATTTGCGGCTGGTTCTTTTTCAGCAAGTTTAACACCTACCAATTCTAGAGTTTCGAAAGGTTCAGATGTAAAAGTTACTTTTAAAATATCAGGAATTAATGTTGAAGGTGGAATAAATGCAATAACTGCTACATTGGACTATGATTCTGATGTGTTAGATTTACCAAAAGCAAATGTAACAGGACTTAATAACTGGTCTGTTACATATAATGAAGATACATATAAATTAGCAATTGATAGAGCAGAAGTTGTTACAGCGGATCAGGATGTATTTACAATGACATTTAAAGTTAAGGAAAATACAAGTGTTACAACTACAGCAATTAAATTAAAATCTATTGCAGCTGCAAATTCTACTTTATCAGAAGAAGTTAAAATTTCTGATATTACTACAAATATCAGTATTAGTTCTACATCAGGTGGTTTAAATCCAAGTCCATCAGCAAGCCCATCTACAAGTCCATCGGCTAGTCCATCAGCTAGCTCATCAGCAAGTCCATCAGGAAGTAATGGAAATGTAGCAAACAATGTAGTAAATAATAGAGTTCTTAATAATACAGTTGTAAATGAACCTAAATCAAATACAACAACAATAAAAAATGAAGCAGTTCCATATACAGGAGCAGAAGGATATGTGGTTCCACTTATGCTAATAATTGCAGTATTAGGAATTATTTCATTTATTAATTATAAAAAATTAAGTTAATATATTTATTTAGAAAAAAGATAACGGAAGTTATCTTTTTTTCAGATTGTTGACAAAGTATATAAAAATATTTTGTTCAACAGTCTTTTCTTTTTTTATTTTATATTTATGTGAGGACAATGCTAAATCTTATCATAATAACCTGAAAAAAAGTGTGTCAAAATGCTCCGTCCCAATTGACACTATTGCAATTTAATAATTTATTATTATATAATGAGCAAGAGATGTTTTAAAGTAGAGGTTTTACCAATGGCAAAAAAATTATTAATTACAGAAAAGCCTAGTGTAGCGATGGAATTTGCTAAGGCGCTTAAAATAAATACAACTAGAAAAAATGGGTATCTTGAATCTGATGAGTGGATTATTACTTGGTGTGTGGGACATTTGGTTACTATGTCATATCCTGAAAAATATGATGAAAATCTTAAAAAATGGAGATTAGATACTCTTCCTTTTATTCCTCATGAATGGAAGTATGAGATTATTCCTCAAGTGGCGAATCAATTTAATATTATTAAGGGACTGATGCAAAGGGAAGATATTTCTGAAATATATAATGCTGGTGACTCTGGACGTGAAGGAGAATACATTCAAAGACTTGTATTTATGATGGCAGAGCCTAATCCTAATGCACAAATGAAGCGTGTATGGATTGATTCTCAAACAGAAGAGGAAATATTAAAGGGTATTAAAGAGGCAAAAGAACTAAGTTATTATGATAGTTTAGCAGATTCTGCATATTTGAGAGCAAAAGAAGATTATTTGATAGGGATAAATTTTTCAAGATTATTGTCAATAATTTTTGGAAGGCGTGTAGCAACTAAAATAAATGAAGAAAAAGTTTCTATTTCAGTTGGAAGGGTTATGACATGTGTTTTAGGAATGGTGGTTTCAAGAGAGCGTGAAATTAGAAATTTTAAAAAAACAAAATACTATAAAATAATAGGAGAATTTGGAGAAGAATCTTCTTTTAAGGCAGAATGGAAAGCATCAGAAAAATCAAAAGTGTTTGAATCTCCTAAGCTATATAATGAAAGCGGTTTTAAAAAAGAAGCAGATGCCAAAGCTTTTATAGCAAGCTTAGCTGGAAAAGATGCAATTATTGAGAACATCAAAAAGGCAAAGCAGAAAGAAAATGCGCCACTTTTGTTTAATTTAGCAGAAATACAAAATGAAGCTACAAAAAAGTTTAAAATTAAGCCAGATGAAACATTAGAAATAATACAAGAATTATATGAAAAAAAATTAGTGACATATCCAAGAACAGATGCAAGAGTTTTATCTACAGCGATTGCTAAGGTTATTACAAAAAACTTAAATGGACTTGCCAAAGGCCTAAAAAATCAAGAAGTTCAAGGTATATTAAAAAAAATATCAGAAGAGAAATACCCTACTGATTTAACTAAAACAAAATATGTAAATGATTCAAAAATAACAGATCACTATGCAATAATTCCGACAGGCCAAGGATTTGAAAATTATGATGGTTTATCAGAATTAAAGAAAAACATCTATTTAACTATTGTAAAAAGATTTCTAGCAATTTTTTATCCACCAGCAGAATTTAATAAAATTTCAGTATGTGTAAAAATTGAAGAAGAAGAATTTTCTGCAAGTGAAAAGGTTTGCATTAACCGAGGATATTTAGATGTATTAAAGGGTGAAGTAGAAGAAAAAGAAAGTAACATGGAACTTTTAATGAAACTTAAAAAGGGAGAAAAAATTCCAGTAGCTCAACTAGAGATTAAGGAAGCAGAAACGTCACCTCCAACAAGATATAACTCAGGTTCTATGATTTTAGCAATGGAAAATGCAGGAAAGCTAATTGAAGATGAAGCCTTAAGAGAACAAATAAAAGGAGCAGGAATAGGAACTAGTGCAACAAGAGCAGAAATAATGAAAAAACTTGAAAGAATTCAGTATATAGCAATTAATCCCAAAACGCAGATAATAACACCTACTGAAAAGGGAGAAGCGATATATGATGTAGTAATGTCATCAATGCCAGATATGTTAAATCCAGATCTTACTGCAAGTTGGGAAAAAGGACTAGATATGGTTGCGAAAAAAGAAATTGAACCTGAAGTTTTTATGGAAAAATTAGAAAACTTTATAAAGAAAAAAATATCTAAGCTTGTAATGTACTAAAATTAGTGTCAAATGGGACGGAGAATATTGACACTAAATAGAAAAATGAAATCTTTGAATCTTTTGAATCCGTAAGAAAAAACTAAGTTTGTAAAAAAATATAAACTTAAAATAAATATAAATATAATATAAAGCAAAAACAAATCTTTAAATGCTAATATTTAGGGATTTGTTTTTATTTTTTGTCAATTAGTATAAAAAAAAACAAAAATTGTGAATTGAAATGTCTATAGTCTAATTTAATATATAAATTATAGATTTAAGAAATGGTAAGTGTTTAAGAGATATTCCTTAAATATGATACAAAGTGTGTCAAAAAAGGGCGTCCCAATTGACACAAAAAGGTGTTCCAATTGACACAAAAAAAGGAGAGAGCAATGAAAATATCTAAGTTCAAAAGAAAAGTGATAATTATTTTAAGCATTGCATTACTGTTGTTAATTATGGCAGGGGTAATAATATCGTCGTTATTCTTAAGTAAAACTAATAAAAAAGAAATTCAATCAGTTCTTTCAGCAGAAATGAAAAGGTCTATGACATATGCAGATGTACAACCAGGAGAGAGTGCTACATCTTCGCAATATGTTACTTTTGATGTCTTTTCTTTGAAGGATACTAATGGCGATGGAATTGCAGAGGCTAAGAGGGGAACGTGTAATGAAATTGGTAAGCAAGATACCATGTACTTTGAACTTAGAGTAAATGATAATGGATATTTAAAAGACGGGGTTATCACAATTGACAGCAAGAATTTTTATTTAAACACTGCTATTGTAAAGGATTCTGTTGTTAAGAATAATTATATTTCAAATAATACTAAAGTGATTGAATTCAACAATATTCAAAATGGATCTCAAAGATTATTTACAGGTATTATTAGAAGTGGTGATTATTCTGATAAAACAAAAATATTTGATGCATTAAAGCAAAATAAAAACAACTATAGCAAAGTTAATTCTGTTACATTAACAGGTATACACGTGTCTGATGATAATGTTGAAACTCCTATTAGCAAAACTGTTAATTTTGATGTTGATTGGTATGGTGAAACTACTGCTTCCATTGATGTAAGTAATATCAAAAATTTAATAAGAAAACAAGATTTGCAAGAAGATGAAGATATTAATCTTGAATTTACAGTAACAACTAGTGAAAATTCAAATGAATTATTACTTTCAAGTGCCGATATAGAGGGAATTATACCAGATCTAAATGGATTTAAACCAAAGTCATTATTTTTTGAAAATAGTGATATTACTTATAATTTTGACTCAAATACAGGAGTGTTTAATGCTAGTAATACAGCCACTGTAGATAGTAGAGGTTTAATTACAAAACAATGTTATGACACAACATATTATGATTATCATAATGTTGATAAATCAAAAAGATATAATGAATGGAAAATAACAGTTACTTATCCGAGACAGGCCCTTGAAATGGGAGATAGTTTTACATCTGTGCAATTAATAATTCCTATGAAGGTAACATATACAGGTTTTAACAATAATAATAGTGAATTCGAAAATCCTTATATATCAGATATTGCGAGAACATCCCTTGCCTCGGTGTGGATATTTGAAAATTCAGGAGAAACACTTGACTTTGGAACATATATTGGAAAAAAAGTATATAGTCCATATGAAAGAAGAACAATATCAAAAGCAAAACCACTAAAAATTTTAAATGAAATATCAGATTCTGAGGATGATGATTTTTATGAAGTAAGATGGTTTGTACATTCAGGAATTATTGATGAAGAGAACAATGGAGTAGAATTAGCAGAAAATATAAAAAATGAACATACAAAAGCAGATAGATTTATTAAAGCAGATGGTACAGTAGTATCAATGGAAAATTATACCACAAATGCTGGAATATATTTTGAAGGTATATCAGATCTTTTAGGTGAAGATGGATGGATAAAAATATATAATGATGATACAAATACAGAAATTGTTACATTAACAAGTAGTAATTGGAACGAAGAATACTGGTATGAAAATCCAGTTAAACATATTAGAATAAAAACCAGTAAAATTAATGAACATAGTGCTTTAACAATAGTTAATATAAAAGAATTAAACGATTTGGCAATAACAAATGATTTCGGAATGGCAGGATTTGAAGAACTAGAACATATAGACACAAATTTAACAGCATATGGTATTGATAATAATACAAATAAGATAACTAGTGCCACTGCAGATTATGAGCAACCATATTCAATTGCTCTAATTAGTGCAGATAAAGCTCAAGTATCAACACAACAAACAGATGAAAACCCTGAAAACATAGTACTTAAAATATCAACAGAATCATACAATTATAATGAACAAAAATGGAAAAATGGAACTTTCTTAATAAAAATGCCAGAAGATGTAATTGAAGTAAGAGAAATAACTTCAATTACTGTAGATAATCCAGATGTAGAAATAGCAAATTATGAGCTATATGAAGAAAATGGAAACTATTTCATAAAGATAGATACTGAAAATGATGAAGAAACAACATTTAATATATTAGTAGATGTATCAATAGTTCCAAACCCTAGATTACAAACTAAAACAGAGATAATAGAACTATATGCAAAAAATGAGCAAGGAAGTTCATATTTAAAAAGCTATAGTGCAAAAGACATATATGATTTAGATTTAAATGGAAACGTAGAAGAAAGAGTAAGTAGGAATGTATTATACATTAGTTTTGTTTCACCTAATAGTTTGCTTACAAGTCAACAAACTAGAAAAGGTGATGAAGAAGTTACAATAGCTCCAAGAGTTGCAAAAATTGATAAAGAGCAAAGAAAAGCAACAATTGATGTTAATATTACTAATAATTATACAAGTGATATAACAGATGTAGTAATACAAGGTGTAATTCCATTTAGAGGCAATAAATACATATTAACAGATGGAGACTTAGGATCTCAATATGATACAACAATGTCAGATGGAGGAATTTCTATTGACGTGGTAGGAGATACGACTAAAGATATATCAACATATACAACTATCTATTATTCAACCAAAGAAAAACCTACAAATAATTTAACAGATCCTACAAATAATTGGGTACAAGCAAATCAAGTTACAGATTGGTCAGAAATAAAATCATATGCAATTTCACTTGGAAATTACAAATTATCAAGAGAAGAAAGTCATACATTTTCATATGAAATTAACATACCAGATGGACTTGAATATAATGATATCTCATACAGTGAACATGGAATATATTTTGCATTAATGACAGATGCTGGAAAATACTATACATCTACAGCAGTTAATAAATTAGGATTTATGATTGCAAAACAATATGATTTAGAAATTGAAAAATATCAAAAAAATACAACTAAAAAGTTACCTAATATATCATTTAAAATTACAGAAGAAGGTGCAAATTCTGGAACAGTTAGAACAACAGATGAAAATGGTAAATTAGAATTAAGTGGTTTATTTGCTGAAAAAAAATATAAAATTATTGAATATAAAACAACTGATGATTATTGCCTAAATGAAGAAGAAATAGAAATATACACATATACAGATGAAAATGATAACTTACATGTAGCATATAAAAATGATGATGGTACATACATTCCACTTGAAGAAAAATATTCATGGATAAAATCTGCAAGTGCTATAGCTCAACGTGGCACAGATTACAAAATACAATTAGTAGTAGAAGATGATGTAAAAGCTAAATTAAAGTTAACCAAAAAAGGTGGAGAAGAATTCTTAAAAAATGTTAAATTTAGCTTATCAGGAAAAGGAATAGATAATCTGATTTTGCAAACTGATGAAAATGGAGTATTATCAACATCTGGTCTATTTGTAGATGAAGAATATTCAGTAACAGAGATAAGAGCTGATGGATATTATATAAATGATGGAAAAATAAGATTTAAAATAGTATCATCAGGAACAAATGAATTTAATCTTCAAATTCTTGAAAATAATGAAATAATTTCATCATCAGATTTAACAATGCAAGATTCAATACCAACAGTAAATCTAGTTGTAGAAGATGAAAAAATTCCAACATATAATTTCGAAGTTGTAAAATATGCGGAGCAAGAAGAAGGAGAGGAGCCAATAACATTACAAGGTGCACAATTCTTACTTCAAGGCGATGGACTTTCAGATAATGGAATTATACTTACAACAGATGAAAATGGAAAAATAAATGTAGATGGATTATATGAATATGTAGAAAAAAATGGAAATCCAAAAGGAAATATTTCTGCAATATACACATTAAAAGAAATATATGCACCAAATGGATATGCATTAGATCAAACAGAAATAAAATTTAGAGCTACAAGAAATCAATCCGGAACCTTAGAAGTAGAAATTATTTCAGGCTCAGATAGAATTAGACAAGTAACTGAAAATGAGACTACTAAAAAGGATATAAATATAGAAAATGCTAATACACAAAATGCCAAAGTTAGTATAGGTGTTGAAGATCCACCAATATTTGAAATTTTAAAGGTAGATGAAAATAATAATCCTGTTGAAGGGGTAAAATTTGAAATATATTCAATTGATGATGCAGGAAATTCTACAAAAGCAAAAGATTTGAATGGAGATGAAATAGGAGTATGCACAACAAATAGTGCAGGTAAAATATCTTTAAACTTACCAGAAGGGTTATATAAAGCGGTAGAAGTTGAAACATTAGAGAGATTTGAATTCGATGTCAATGAGGCAAATAGAACAAAGTTCTTTGGAATAGGAACCTCAAAACCTGCCGAAAGCGAATATGGATTAGAATGGACAAGTAGTATTGCTAAAGAAGGATGGGAATCAATAAATTCTGTATATCCAACAACTGATGGTGGAGTAATTGCAGCTGGAAGTTTTTATGATCAAGCTATAATAAATGATAATGAAGAAATTCAAATACAATCTGAAGGTTATAGAGATGGATTAGTAATTAAATATAGTCAAAATGGTACAATTGAGTGGTATAAAAACATTGGCGGAAGTGATGATGAAGATATAATAGAAATTATTCAAACAAGTGATGGTGGATATGCTCTAATTGGAAATACACAAAGTCATGGAATGAATATAGATTCTTCAATCAATATTAATGGAGTTCAAGATGGAATCATAATAAAACTTGATTCAAGTGGAGAATATGAGTGGAGCAAAGTTATAGGTGGAGAGCTAGACGATTATATATATTCAATAAATGAAGATAGTAATGGTAATTTGATAATAACTGGTGGATATTGTAGTAGCCAATTATTGCTACCAAATGGAAATAGCAATATAACAATTTCAAATCTTGGAAAAATAGATGGATTTGTTGCTTCATATTCAAGTAATGGAAATACTTTAAATTGGTATCAAAAAATTACTGGAACAAATATAGTAAGAGCAGTTGATTCAATACAAGTTCCTTCAGGTTATGTTGTTGCAGTAAACTATATAGGAACAATAAATTTAGAAAAAACTGATGTTCAAACACAAGCAAATTATGAATCAGGTACAGAAGATATTGTACTTATTTGGTATAACTCAAATGGTACATATAACAAAAAATTAAGAATTGGTGGAACAGGTAATGATAAAATATCTGGATTAATCAATTATGATGGAGGAATATTAGCATATGGTGAATTTGTAGGAGAAATTGATGCAAATGACAATGGAACAAATGATTTTTCATCAAATGGAGATATGGATAATTTCTTATTCAAATACAGTACAAATGGAGATTTTGAGCGATCTAATTCAATGACTTTTGGTGGAACATTAGATGAAGGACTTGGACAAGTTACAGAATCTGGAGATAATTTAATTCTCGGAGGTTGGACATATAGTGAAGGATTTGATATAGACAATAATGGAGAAAATGAAATTACAAAATCTTTGAACAATAGTGATAGCTATATAATTAAATTAGACAAAACATCAAATGGATATATGGTGGATAAATTTTATAAACAAGCTGGAAGTAATGATGAAGAAGGAAGGACAGTTTGTACCACAACAGATGGAGGTCTTATTATAGCTGGAGCAACAAGTTCTGAAAACTTTACAATTGAAAGTGCACAAGACAAAACTATTACAGGAAAAGGATATTCAGATGGATTTGTTGCAAAATATAATGATATATTGATTTCACCAGAATTTGCAAAACAACAACAACTTAAATTTGTAAATGAATTTAAAAAATATAAAATTACAACACAATTATATTCTGTTGATGCACAAAATAACTACAATTATGACATTGGAGGAACAATCACAGGAGAATATGGAACATTTGAAACAACAAATTATCCTACAAATAATCACATAAAATATGTTGAAACTGTAAAATATCAGGAAGATGCAAATAATAATATAGTTATAGTTCCAGAAGATAGATATGTAATTACTAAAATTACTATTAATGGAGAAAAATATAACTTTATACCAGATGATGAAGGTAAAGTAACAATACCAGCATTTGAAAATATAGATAGTAATAAACATATTGTTGTAGAATTAGTTTCAGATTATTCACAAATAATGGTAAAACATTTATTATGGACAAAAGAAGATGGAACTACAGAAACTGAAGTAGCAGATGGATACACACAAACACGAGCAATAGGATCACAGTATTCTACAAGCCCAATAATGGATTTAGAAGATTATGAGATAATAACAAATAAAGATTATTATGGAGATAAAACAGAACAACAAATATGTGAAATTTTAGAAATAAACAGTTTGGCTGATATAAATTATAATAGTTTTGAAGAATTCCAAAATGATTATTATATTCCTCAAAATGCTTCAGGAACTTACAAAGAAGAGCCACAAACAATTAAGTACTATTATAAAGAAAAAACATATTCTTTGCAGGTAGAACACTTAATATATGGAACAAATGAAAAAGTACCAGATATTGATGGAAACGAAGTAGAAACACTTTATACAGATGGATATAAAAAGTATATTGATGATGAAAAAACACCTGAATCTAAATATGAAACTACTAGATCAGATAGAGTAGATTATACAATATATGAATTAGTAACTGATAGTGGAAACACTTCAGGAACTATTACTAAAGACACATTTGTAAAATATTATTATCAGAAAAAAGATGCAGCAAATTTAATAGTTCATCACTATATTGTTGGAACAGAAAATAAGGTACCATCTAATACTGGAGAATTTGTTGAAGATCAAATATATCCACTAGATAGTAATGAAACAGCAAAAATTGGAGATGAATATGTAACACAAAATGCAGAAGAGAAAATTGCTCAAAATTATAGAGTTGCAACAAATCAAGATGTATATGGAGATCAATTGCCAGATGAGTTAACAGGTAAAGAAAATGATATATATGTTCCAGAAAATTATAGAGGAAATTATACAGACCAAGTTCAAGAAGTAACATATTATTATGCTTTAGTTACACCAGAGATAAGTAACAATATTACTAAAACAACAAATAAAGAATTAATAATCACATCTGAAGAAGACAATCAAATACAATATAATATTTCTTATACTGCAGTAATTCAAAAATACAGTGGTGATTGTACAATTACAATAATAGATTCATTACCTTACGAAATTGATACAACAAAAAATTATGAATTAGATGGCGGAGAATATGATAATACAACTAAAACAATTACATGGAAAGAATTGGTAAAAGATGTTGATACATATAGTGATGCCAATTCAGGAAATATTTCAATAAATAAAAAAGTAGTATTAACATATAAAGATATTTCAGATGAAGAAAAAACAATAAAAAATATTGTACAAGCTAGTGCTTTATTGATTGCAACAAATACAGAATCAGAAGAAGTATTTGATGAAGTAGAACATTCATTTGAACAAAAGACTATAATTTCAGTTACAAAAGTATGGGAAGATAATGATAATGCTTTAGGTATTAGACCAGATTCAGTTAGAGTAAGATTAAAAGCTACAGTTTTAAATGAAGAAGCAGAAGAAGTAGAATATGAAATTCCTAGAAATATACCAAAAGAAGTAGAATTAAAAAATAGTACTGGTGATGAAAATGGTGATAATTGGACATATAAATGGGAAGGAATTGATAAGTACGATGACCATGGAAATAAGATAAATTATGCTGTTGAAGAACTTCCTTTAGAAGGAAATCTTGGAATAGTATATAAATCTGAAGTAACTAAAGATGCCAACAATTCTTATGAACTATTTATTACAAACACATATGAAAAACCTACAGAGAAAACTTTTTATACTGTAGAAAAAATATGGGATGATAACAACAATGAAAATGGAAGAAGGCCGGATTTATTAAGAATAACTATTCATGAAGGAGATAATCAAGAAGTCATAGCGCAACACGAATTAGACACTAATTCAGAAACATCATATTCATTTGAATTACCAAAATATGATGAGCTTGGAAATGAAATTCAATATTCTGCGCAAGAAGTAGAAGTAAATGAAAATGATTTATTATTCTATGTTCAGACTAATAAAGAAGTTCAAGCAAATAAAACTATTTTTACAAACACATTTGCAGTTCCAAATATAAGAACTAGTGTATCAGTATCAAAAGTATGGGATGACAATAATAATGAAAAAGGAAAAAGACCAAATAGTATAAAACTTGTTCTAAAAGAAGTAGAAAATGAAAGAGAAACAACAATTGAAGAATACATATTAAAAGTTTCTGAAAATGAAAATGAACATATATTTGATGATTTAACTAAATATGACCAAAACGGAAATGAAATAAAATATCTAATAGATGAAGAAGAAGTTAATTCAGGAGATTTGAAATTCTACAGTAAAAAATATGAAAAAACAGGCGAAAATGAATATACAATAACAAATGAATTAACAGATGATGAAAAAATAAATATAGAAGCTATTAAAAAGTGGAATGATAATAATAATACAAATGGAAAAAGACCTAAGAGTGTAATTATACATTTGATGAATGGAACATCAGTTGTAGATTCAAAAGTTGTAAGTGAAAGTTCAAATTGGAAAACTGTATTCGAAAATATAAATAAATATGATAGCAATAAAAGACAAATTAATTATTCTATAAAAGAAGAAGAAGTAAATCAAAATGATTTGTATTTTTACACATCTTCAGGAGGAAATGTAGTAAATACAGATAATAACTATAGGGCTACAATTACTAATACTTTTACAGTTCCTAAAGATACAAAAGAAATAAAGGTTATAAAAAACTGGAATGATAATAATAATCAAAGATTAGACAAAATAAAATTAGTATTAACTGGAAATGGAAAAAGATATGAACATCAATTGACAAAAGCAAATGAAGACAAAAATAATACAAATAATTGGGAATATACATTTAAAGATCTTCCAAAATATAATGAAAAAGGTGAAGAAATACAATATGTTTTATCAGAAGAAGAAAATAATCCAGGAGAACTAAAAAGATACATTCAATCAACAAATGGGTATAAAATTACAAATAGTCTAATTGTTTCAGATATGAAAATTGAGAAAAATGGAATAGATAAAATATATTCATTAACAGATACAATTAATTATAAAATTGATTATGAAGTATCAATTAATAAAGATTATAAAAATAAAGTAACTATTAGGTTAGAAGATAAACTTCCTTATAAAATAGACCTTGAGCAAAAACATGATTTAAAAGGTGGACAATATAGTGAAGAAAATCAAACTATTACATGGGTAGGAAATTATAATCAAAATACAAATACAATAACATGGTCAAATGGAGAAGTAGAAAAAATAAATCTTGAAGATAATAAAATTAAAGTATCAAAAGAAATATCATTTATCTATAAAGGTATAAGCATAGAAGATAACAATAAGACAATAACCAATATTGCTAAAGGTAAGCTAGAATTAGAAAATGGCTATAGCAAAGAAGTCCAAGACGATACAAATACAGAAATTGACTTTAATTGCTCAATTACAATAACTAAAGTTTGGAAAGGAAAAAATATTAACCCATCTCCAATAAGTGTTAAATTTAAATATGGAAAAGAATCAAAAAATATATTATTAGATTATACTAACTCATGGACATACGATTTAGGAAAACTTGACAAATATGATCAAGAAGGAAAAATAATAGAATATTCAGTAGTAGAAGAAAACATTCCTACAGGATTTTATGCAAAAATAGAAAAGAAAATTCCTAATCCAGAAGAACCTAATAAAATATCATTTATAATCACAAATTACAAATTTGGAAGTATTTCAGTAACAAAAGTAGATAAAAATGATGAAAGTAAAAAACTAAAAGGAGCAGAATTTACTTTAATTAAACTAAAAGAAGAAAATGGTAAATGGGTTGAAGATAAGTCTTTTAAAGCTCTAAAAGGTATAACATCAGATACAGGAATAATAATATTTAGTAATCTAGAATATGGAAAATATAGATTGCAAGAAACCAATGCACCAGAAGGATACAAAACTCAAGATGACTCTATAGATATAGAGCTAAATGAAAATAATCAAGATTATACATTGAAGATTCCTAATAAAAAGAATATTGAATTACCACTAACAGGTGGAAAAGGGGCAATTAGTGTAATACTATTAGGAATAGGATTTATAATAGTTGGTGTAATTATGAAAAAAAGATTTAAATAAAATCCAAAAAGTGAGAAGTACTGTTTTTTAGTACTTCTCATGTCCAATAGTAGAGATGTATATAGAAAGGGGAAAAAATGAAAAAAAAATTGTTACCAATCATACTAATACTAGTGGGTTTTTTAATAGTTTTTTCTCCAATACTATTTAATATTTTAAATAGTAACAAACAAAAAAACATTATTAATAAATATAGACAAAATATTAGTAATGATACATCATTACAAAACAAGATTGAAATAGCCAAAGAGTATAATAATAGTATAGAAAAAGACCAACATATAAGTGTATCACTAGAAGAAGAAAAAAGTAATACTAAGACAAATTTTGAATCAGGAGAACTTATAGGATATATTACAATTGATAAAATAAATGTTAATCTTCCTATATATGAAGGAACTTCAAAAGACGTATTACAAAAAGGAGTAGGTCATGTTGAATCATCATCTATTCCAATTGGAGGAAATGGAACACATGCTGTTCTAGCAGGACATACAGGATTGGCAAATAATGAGATATTTGATAAAATAGACCAATTAAAAATAGGTGATAAATTTTCTATAAATGTTTTAGGAATTGAACTAGAATACATTGTTGACAATATTAGAATTGTAGAACCTGATGATACACAGTCGATAAGAATTGAAAAAGATAAAGATTTAGTAACTTTGGTTACCTGTACTCCTCCGAAGCTAAACACATATAGATTATTAGTTACAGGAAAAAGAGAAAATTACAAAATAATAAATCAAAAAGAAAAAAATCAAAATAAAGTATTAGAAATAGATGAAAATAATACTTTAGAAAACAACATTCCAGAAGATATGCTAGAAAATGATGAGAAAATTGAAAACACAAATTCAAAAAATTCTAATATTTTTAAAAATTTCTTATATATAGTATTAATATTTGCTATAATAATTCTGGTTTTATTAGTTAGTTATTACAGCAAAAAAAATAGCAATTAATTAATAAAAATAGTATAATAATAAATTCTTATATGATATAATTTTAAATATAAAATTTTATAAAAGGGGTGGACATTTTGAAAGAAAGCTTGAAACAAGTAAACTCTAATGATTTAAAAATAATGTATAACAAAAATAGTGATATGAAAAAGTTTTTAGATAAAGAATATAAAAAAATGTTTGAGGTTGTAAATGAATAGTTTAGAAGAGCTAATTGAGGAAATAAGTATTGACAAAGAAATATTAAGTACTCTACCACAAAATAATAAAAAGAATAGAAAGATATATTTAGATAAAATAGTTGAATTGTCTGAAAAATATAATGAATATGATAGAAATCTTTTAAAAGAGATTGAGAAAAGATCAAAAAAGTATGATGGAATTCAAGAATCTCCAGAGCTTAAAAAATCAGATGATGAACTTGCAAATTTAGAAAACTATTTATATCTTTTAAATGAACATGATTCACCTTTTGAGAAGATGGATATAGATAAAGAAATATTAAATCTTACATATTACTACAGAAAAAATATAAAAAGAGTAAATGATTCAATTAAGTTTTGTATAAAGAAACTTGAAGAAGCTGGTGTAAAGATTACTCCAGACGAATTTGTATTTAATAAATATGTAAATGAATATATAAAAGAAATAATAAAAGAAGGTAAACAAGAATCATTAAATTCTAAATTTGAACAAATATATTGGAAGTGTCCTGAAATTATTACATATATTGAACTAAATATCAGATATATATATTTGAAAAATGAAAAAATATTTATTAAATATTATAAAGATCAGAAAGATAAATTATTAAGTAAATTTTCAGAAAAGACAATAAGAGAAACTTACATAAATTTTAAACAAAATAATATAGAAGTACATAACAGAGATAAAGCTCTTATAATAAAAAAATTCCTTAATGGAAATTTACAGTTTAAGGATTATGATAGAAATTCAATTATAGGAATTGCAAAAAAATATACAACCAGAAATCTTGACGAAATAGATGATGAAGAATTAGAAAAAATTTTAGTTGATTTAATAAAGTTTTTAAATACAGTTAGAGAATTTAAAACATATAATGAATTTAAATTTATTATAGATGATGTTAAAAACATATATAATACAAAAACAAATTATAAATCAGAATATGCTAAAATAAGAAAAGAAATATCTAAACTCGAGAAAAAAATAATTAAACTTGGAAGCGGTAAAGGTGGTTTATTTAAAAAATCAGAAGAAAATACTTTAGCTACTCAAAATAAACTAATAGACGATTTAAAACAAAAATATAACCAATTAGATGAAGCTGAGATAAGTAATAAAATTTCAAGTAATTTAAATGAACATTCAACATTATATGATGTAATAAGTATAGCAGGTGAAAATTATAAATATTTATTTAAATGCATAATAAGAGAAGATAAAGACATACAAGAAAAAGAGATAAATGAAATGATAGTAAAACTTCGAGAATACTTGAATTGGCCTTATTTTATAATCTTAAATAATGTTGAAATAAATGAGAATAAAGATATTATGCTAATGATAAAAGATAGATATAATTTATTTAATATTAATATTACGAGAGAAGATCTTGCAGTAGATAATTTAGATAGTATAATATCAGATTTATCAAAATGTGAGTTATATTATTACATCATGGAAAATCAAATAAATTTGCAAGAAGTTTCAGAGACATACGAATTTAAAAAAATTTTGAGAAATATGTAAATGGAGAAAGAACAAAAGAATGAAGGGTAAAAGTAAAAAAAGAGTTATAATATGTATATTATTACTGTTTATTGTATTAATTGAGTTCATAGCCTATAGAATGGGACGAACAAAGGGACAGACATCTAAAGATATTATAGTAACTGTATCTGAATATAATATAAATACTTCAGAAAAAGAAAATGTTACTATGAAAGCAATGTATGGCAGTTCTGGATATTATATAGTTTTACCTGAAATTATAAACAATAAGATAGTAACAAAATACTATGTTGAAAGTAGTAAAACAGTAAAAGTTGCGACATTATCTTCTAAAAATGATAAACCTACAGCAATGAAAGAAAATGGAATAATAATTAATAAACTTTCAAATTTAGAGCCAATAGGAGAAAACATAGTTAATGAAAGTCAAGAAAATACTGATAATCAGATAACTCTTAAGGATACTACAGAGAATAATCAAAATGAAGTAACATTACCTAGTGTTGAAACCTCTGCCACACCTTCTCAATCTCCAACTTCAACTCAGACACCATCTTCTTTGCCATCTGCTGAAACATCACCAGATATTGAAACAACACCAAAAAACGAAGTTCTTCCAAGTGGACAAAATAATGAAAATGAAGAAATAACAAATGAAGTAAAAACTATTGAGGCTGATGAAAGCGAAAATACTACTACATCACCAACACCAGAAAATACAACGAGTGATCCTGGAAAAGATGAGACACTTCCATCAGACGTTATAGATGAACAAAAAGAAGAACCAAAAGAAGAACAAAAAGAAGATAAAATAGTTGAACTATTGCCAGGTCAAACAATTAATATATCAGATGATGAAATAAAAGAAGGAAAAATAAATTTAAATGTTCAGTATGATTCAAAAATAAAAAATGATTTGGTTCTATATAATCAAGTTATAGAATTAAAAGATGATAATAGTAATATTGAAGTTAAAGGCTATATGCCCAATAAAGCAGAAATAAAAATTGAACCTGTAAAAAATGAAGTAATAGAAAATGTTGCATCAGAATTAGAAGAAAACACAATAATTGAGCAATTATTTACATTAAAAATATTAGTAGATGGAAAAGAATATGATTCCAGAAAATATAATGAAAAAATAAAGGTTAAACTGAAGGTAGAAAACAAGCAGGAAGATTACAAAATACTAGAAGTAAAAAATAGTAGTCAAACAGGATATCTAAATAATGAAGACTCTAGTATTGCTAAATTAAGCAATGTTGAAAAATCAAAAAACATTGATAAATTAGTAATTCGAGATGAGAATAATAGTATTTTAAAAAATGAAAAATCAAGTATAAAAATTGAAAAATTAGCAAATGGAGATTCCAGCTCATCAGATATTACCGAATATGATATTATTAGAGGAGATGACTTTGTTGAGTTTGAAACATATTCATTAACTACTTTAGCCCTTGTTCAAACCCAGGCTACTACTGGAACAGTTACAGAGACAATTGAAGCTGTTGTTACAACCGGAGCTCCTTGGGATGGAAGTGTTGCAACATCTTTTTCAGGAGGAGATGGAACACAATCAAAACCATATCTAATTTTAGATGGTTCAGAACTTGCATATTTAAGATCACAAGTAAATAATGGTAATACATATGATGGAAAATATTTTCAACTAGTTGGAGATATAGATTTAAATAATCGCGCATGGACTCCAATTGGCGTTAATACAAATAATGGAAGAACGACAACAACATTTCAAGGAATATTTGATGGAGCAGGTCATTCAATCTCAAATTGCACAATAACATGTTATACAGGAAGTCTTTCAAATGGTGTTATTTATAATACTGGTATATTTGGAGCAATCCAAGGAAATAGTGGAATTGCAGAAATAAAAAATACAGAGTTTAATAATATTTCAATAAGAATGACAAATAGCCTATCAGGCACAACTAGTAGTGCAGAATTTCACATTGGCATTGTTACAGGTACTATGTATCAAAAATCAAAAATCAAAAATGTTATAGTTAATAATGGAAAAGTTGAAGCTACAAATGATATTACATTAGATAGTTATAATTTTGTTGTATCTGTTGGAGGAATTACTGGAGAAGCAAGGGCTACTGAAACAAGCATTAATGACCCAGGAGCAGGAAACAGATATAGTATAGAAAACTGTTATGTAAGCCTAACAACAAATACTGAAAAAATCAGAGCTGATCTACTTCTAGTAGGTGCTTCATCAACTACAGCAGGGTCTATTGATTTTATAGAAAATGTTATTCAATTAAGTACAGGAGGAATAATAGGAAGAATTCGTTCTCAAGATGTTTATCCTATTAATTGTATGGTAAAAGTTGATTTAACAGCACATGGATTTGTTGGTCCAATTTTTGGTAGCAAAATTACTGGAGCAATTAGCAATTATAGTACAAATAATGATAATAACTTAAAAGCCACAGTGGATACTTTATGGAATGGCAATATAAATGGAACAACGATGAATAGCTATTTCCAAGGATGCTCAATAAGCGGTACAGGTTTTAATTCTGCTTCAAATACTGTGACAAGTGGAAATTCAACCAAAAAGGTTGCAAGTAATTTTACTACAGGGCTTCTTATTCTTAAAACATATTATAGAGGATATTTGCAAGGTGTAAATAAAGGTAGATATTTAAATAATACAACTACAATGCTAAATAATTTCAATAACTATAATTCAGGAGAAAATATTGATTTTGAATATACTAATAATAAGTTTTCTTTAAAAAGAAGAATTACTGCAGGTATTTTGGATAATGGGGATTTAACATATACAGCAACAGTAGAAGATCCTTATCAACAAACGCCATATACATATAATTGGTATATAGATGGAGAATTAGATACACAAAGAACTACAGAGACTCAAAGAATAGAGAATGAATCTTTTTCAGATATGTTACCAGTTAAAATCATTATATCTGATAATTCTGGATATTATGGTGTAGCAAAATTTGCTGTACCAAAATTATATATAAAACTTGATCTAGAAGTAGATTATACAGATGCATCTAACTTTAAAATAAATGGAACACTTTCAGGTACAGGAACATTATCTAGTATATTTAATATAAATGATTATACCTTTGAATGGTATCACATAGATTTGGCAGGAATTAATTCTGAAAAAATAGAAGGAGTAAATTCATTAACATTAGAACATGTAGAAGATGGAGAAGAATACAAATTAGTAGCAACAAATAGCAGAGATTCAAGGTTATCTGCACAAAACTCAATAATTGTAGGAAATAGAAATGTTGTATATGTTGCATATTCTAGTGGTAGGGACACAAGACTTGGAGATACGCCACAAACATCAGTTGAAACACTTAGTAGAGCATATGACTTATTGACAGAAACAAATCCTAGAAGCAAAAATGTTATAGTAATAATGGAAAATTATACAACTAATTCAATATATAATAGTGAAAGTTCAACTACATATGATAAAAATGCTACAATTACAGGAGCATATAATGGAATAAGATATAGTCCACAAATGTATATGAATGGTGAGGCAAACAATTATAGATATTTATGTGGTGATACTACATTTCAATATATGACATGGTATGGTGGAAACACTCAGTTATATCTATATGTACAAGGCTTTGATTTAACAATGGGCGAAGAAATGGAAATGGACTCATATGCAGCTGCAAATCAAAATCAAGGACTAACATCAGGAAGTGCACCTGCAGTACATATTTTTGGTGGATGGTGCCAATATAATTTATCTCATTTGCCTTCAAATGAATTAGATGGAACAAGAAAAAAAGCTGAGATATTAATAAAAAGTGGAGTATATGGTAGAGTCCTTGGAGGAGGAAGTTCTGGAACTAGTTCAGCAAGTAATTTAAATAAAACTACATCACATAATTTTGTAGGAACAGATTTAACAACAGATTCATATGATATTGAGATAACAGTAGATATTAAAAATAGTACCAAAGGTACATATACATATGATATCAATCTTCTTGGTGGTGGAGCTACATCAGGTAATACTTATGGAAATGCTACAGTTAATATCAAAAATGGTTCGGTTGGGCGTGTATTAGGTGGAAGTATAGGAAACTCTGCAAATGTGCCATCTAACTGGTCTTGGCCTATTAATACCTACATAGGAACTGCTACAATTAATATGAGTGGCGGAACAGTTAATGAATTTTATGGTGGTTCACTTGGAAGAAACATGTCTGCAATTGGATCAGGTGCAAGTTCAAATCAAAGATTAAGTGATACATATTTTTATGGTAAAATCTACATAAATATAAGTGCAGGAACAGTGTCAAGTAACATTTATGGTGCAGGTGCAGGAGGTGTAACCGGATATAGTACATTATCATCAGATCCATATAAGGAAACCTATGGAAAAGGACATGATACAGAAGTAAATATAAATATTTCTGGAGGAACTATACAAAGTAATGTTTATGGTGGAGGATATGGATATACAAATTACCTTACAGAAGGTACGACTACAAATGATGGTGGAGCACTATATGGTAACAGCAATATTTCAATATCAGGTTCTCCAACTATTTCAGGAAATATTTATGGAGCAGGATGTGGATATAAATGGAGTAATGACACTTCAAAAACAGAGTTAGCAAAGATGTATGGAACAGCAACAATTGCTGTAAATGGAACACCGACAATTACAGGAACAATTTTTGGAGCAGGAGCTGGAATTTCGGGATTACCAGAAATGGCAAAATTAGTTGGTAATTCAATTATTTCTCTTAATGCTGGGTTAACAGCAGATGTATATGGCGGAGGAAATATTGCAAAACTTGAAGGAACATCAGAAATGCATATAAATTCAGGAACACATTCAGGTAATATATTTGGTGGTGGAAAACATGGACAATTAATTGGATCAACATATGTAGAAGTAAATGGAACAACAAATTCAGGAAATATATATGGCGGTGGAGATGAAGCTGAAGTTTCAGTGGCTACTGTTGTAGACATTAAAGGAGGAACTAATACAGGAAGAATATTTGGAGGAGGAAATCAGGCAAAAGTTACAAAATCAACAGTAAATATTAAAGGAGGAACAAATTCAAATGTATTTGCATGTGGAAATGCAGCGACATCAGATGACCCAGCCGTAAATATTACAGGTGGAACAAGTACTAATGTATATGGTGGTGGAAACCAAACAGATGTTAATAATACAAAAGTATTTCTAGAAAATGGCGGAACAGCAGTAAATATATTTGGTGGCTCAAATTCATCTGGAACTGTCACAACTAGTCATATTACAGCAAATGGAGGAACAGCTACAACAATATATGGTGGAAACAATGCTGGTGGTACTGTAACAGATTCATATATAGAAGTAAATGGTGGGACAATAACAAATGTATTTGGTGGAAACAATGCTGCAGATAATACCACTATTTCATCAACAAATGTTGATATAAATAGTTCAGTAACAAATGTATATGGTGGTAATAACTTAAAAGGAAATGCAACACAAACAAATGTAAATATAAATGATGGAACAATTTCAAATGTATTTGGAGGCGGAAATGAAGCAAATGCAGATACTTCAAATATTGCAATTATTGCAGGAAATGTAACAAATGTATATGGCGGGGGAAATAAAGCAGGTATAAACACTCTGGCAAATATAAATGCAACAGGTGGAATAATTACAAATATTTATGGAGGATCAAATGAAGCTGGAACAGTTACCAAAAGTAATGTTCAAGTAAATTATCCAAATCCGCCAGGTGAAGGAATTAGTTATAATGTTACTAATGTTTATGGAGGAAATAATCAAGGTGGTATCACACAAGATGCAAATGTAACAATAACTAAAGCTCAAATAGATAATATATTTGGCGGAGGAAATAAAGCTACAACTACAAATACAACTGTCAAAATACTTGATGGAACAATTAATAATGCATATGGAGGAGGAAATCAGAAAAATGTTTCACAAGATACTAATATTGAAATTACAGGAGGAACAATAAACAAAAATCTTTACGGAGGCGGAAATGAAGGAGCTGTTGATAGAAACTCAAATGCCAAAGTAAAAAATGCAACAGTTAAAGGAAATGCATATGGAGGAGGAAATGGAGAAACAGCTCTAGTTGTTGGAAATAGTACTTTAACAATTGAAGGAAATGCAATAATTGGATATAGTGAATGTGACCTGCCAAAAGAGGGATCTGTATTTGGTGGCGGAAATGCTGCAAAAACAGGTATAGATGATAATACATCTTCAATTTCTAAATTAAACGTAACAGGTGGAACTATTTACGGAAATACATATGGTGGTGCAAATACTGCCAAAGTAAATGGAAAAGCAGTTTCAAATATAGGTATTGAAGCAGTTGGAGATAATACTCTTACAAAAGGAGATATACATATTTATGGAACAACATTTGGTGGTGGTGAAGCAAATGAAGCAGGTGAAGAAACATTTGACTGGGATGCGATTTACGTAACAAATGGTGTTGATGTCACAATAGATGCTAAAGGATATGATAATTTCTTGATTGATAAAAGCATATTCGGATCAGGAAATGCATCATCTTCAGCAGGTACAAGTACTGTTAGAGTAAAAAATTATGGAACAATAACAAATCCAAAATACAATGTATCAATTCAAAGAACCAATATATTTATTTTAGAAAATTCAGCAATAGCTTTAGATGGCGCTGCAGATAGAGCAAATGAATATGCAAGTACTGCTTTTTCTATTAGTAGAATTGATGACTTAAGATTAACCAATAATTCAACATTATATATGAACAATGGAGCAAACTTACTAAAAAAATATTCGAGTCTAAAAGTTGATCAAAATGGAAATGAAACACTAGAAAAAGTAGAGATTGATGATACTACAGGAGAAATATTATCTCAAAATGTTGATAATAGAATATACTTATTAGAAGGAAAAAATCTAAACATAGCATTAAATGAAAATGTTACAAGCTATGGCGAAGTTAATGGAATGACATTTTTGGGATTATATACAGGTTTGGCAAATCCAAGTGGATCAAGTGCATATTATGCACCAAATTACCATAATGGATCTAGTATAGAAAATTCAAAAGTCTTTTCTCTAAATTCATATGTTTTAGGTGCACATAAAAATAATCATAATATAAAGAAAGATGGTTTCTATACAAATAAAAATAATGAAAATGTTGTAAAATGTGAATATGTCGGAGTTACTCCAGAAGATGATACTTACTACATGTGGATAGTTGGTGATGCAGAAGATATTACAATTTATAATATAACACTTACTGCTTCTAAATTTGCAACATTAGGTACAGTTGAATTACCATTAACAGGTTTTTCAACTCCAAATACAAAATTTGATATAGAAAACTATACTGTATCTATGAGAGATGGAATAAACCTTATTGATCATAATGAAATTAAAACCATTGCAGAAAATTCAAATGAAGCTAATACTAAATTTGGATTAAACATGAAAAATGGTAAAAATGGTTGGATAACTGATAATGAAAACAACTTTTTCTCAGACCAAAATAGCACATATACAGGAACAAAATTGTATCAGACTGAAAACACTACAGTAACACCTTCATTACTATTTTGTTTATACCACTCTGAAAATATTAGTGTTGAGCAATCAGTAGGAAGCGCTAAAATTAGATTTTTGGTACTGATTCCAGAGAGTGAAATTTCGTATCAAATTGCACATGCTGAAGTTATTATAACAATGAATACTAAAATATTTAAAGATAATTTTTATGAAGCTGCTATTACACCAGGTGAAGAGTTTTCATTATTTACAACAACAGAAACAAATATAAATGATAAGAGTAAATTTTCTACATATTATTCACTGTATATACCAAAATTCTCAACAGACGAAATTTATAATAATTATCAAACAGATTATAGATGTTTGGTTTCTACAGAGCCAACAGACAAAGAAAATGAATATAGAGAATTTATGTTACCTGTAAATACAAGAATTACAATGCTTGATTTAGTAACAAAAGAAACATTTTACTATGTCGTGACACAAGAAGATGTAAATAATAATAAAACTATTATTCCTTTTACTGATTTTAATGTTATGGGAAGTACAGGTGAAAAGTATAATCCAAGTTCTAGCTATAATAAGTATTACGATAGTCAAAAAGATATATTATATGAAAGTTTTATATTCCATGTTGATTATGGACAAACAAATATATCGGAAGATTTGTATGACAAAAGATTATCAATGGAGCTTAGAAGACAAGAAGAAGATGAAGATGGAGTAAGAGCCTATACAGTTGTTGGTATATTAGGTATTCAAAGAGACTCAACCAAATATAGTGTATATAAAGATCAAGAAGCTGTAATTACAGCACAAAGTCAAATTAGCCCAGAAACTTCATATTTAGGAAAAGATATAAGTCTTACAGCAAAAACAAACTTTAGGCAAAATATTATAGGTTCAAAAATTATATATGATACAACTTTCTTTAATCAAAAACTTGGATTAAAAATATCAATATATGATTCAGATGGAAACTTGCAAAATATAGATACATTGATGGGTATATATTTTGAATTAGATGGAAATAGATATTATCCTAGAATAGATGGGTCAACAAGAATTAAAGTTGCAGACAGAGTATCAAATGTACTTTCAAGAATTACGATTAATACTTCACAAAATCAGATATTACCTACAGGAAGATATACATTGAAAATAGAAACATTTGGATCCCCTGATGGAGTTTACTATGGAATAGAAGCATCAGATTATACAGAGTGTAGTGTATATATTATAAATGGTACATATGGTCTAAAGGTAGTAACAACAGATAAAGAGAAGATTATTAATAAAGATACAGGAAATAATCAAAATAATACAAATACAATAAAATGCAACATTTCATATGACTCTTCACTAGAAAATCCAGTTATGACAGTTTCACTATATAGAAGGGATTATGGTACAATATATTCTAATGGATATAACAAGGTAGATTTAGCAGATTTTGTAATTGGTGAGCTTAATGGGGTCGATTTTGCAGAAAAAGAATATTTGGTAACTGATAATCTAACAGAAACTATGTCATATAATTTAGCTTTTAAAGAAAATTTAATGACAGGAACATATAAAATTGTATTTAGATTATATGATGATACAACCTATATTGGTGAAGCTTATGAATATATAATAATTAGATAATAAACAAAAGATGAAAGAAGGAAAGAAAAATATGATAAATAAAGATGATGATATAACAAGTGTAAGAATTCACAAAAAAACCAATCATTTTAAAATATTATTAATCGGAATACCAATTTTAATAATATTAGTAGTATTATTATATAGCGCTTTCCTTATTTCATATTCATTAAAAACACCAGAAGAAAAATATATTTTTGGCTTAAAGGCTTATATGGTAGAAACATCAAGTATGGAACCTGAATTAAAAACTGGTGATGTGATTATAATAAAAAAAATAAATTCAATTGATGAATTAAAACCAGGTCAAATTATAACATTCAAAAATAGAGGAGAAATAATTACTCATAGAATTCAATCATTAAATATAAAATTAGACAAAGTAAGAACAAAAGGAGATAAGAATTCTTCTGAAGATATTGAAGCAATTAGCACAAAAGATATAATCGGAAGAAAAGTATTAAAATTACCAAAATTTAAACTAACAGAAATATTTGCTCGAAATGGAATGTATTTATTAATAATTGCAATAATTATAACAACTATATATATGCATAGAAGTGCAATAAAAAGGAAAAGGACAATAAGAAGAAGAAAAAAGAAAATTGAGGATAAAAAGAATGAAAGTTATAAAATCAGTTTTTAGCAAAATTATTACAATTAGCATTATTTTAATTATTATTTGGTATATTTTAATTCTTGGATATAGCCTGTTTTATAAAATTTTCGGATTATATAATACAGATTATTTATTAGAAACAAAAAATGCTATAGTTTTTTTTGCAAAAGATAATATGATGTCTCCAGAAATACAATTAGATGAAATTGTTAAAATAAAGAAAAATATAAAAAAATCAGACTTGCAAATAGGAGATATTATATATGTAAAAAATGGAGGAAATTATAAAATTGTCAAAATAGAAGGTATTAAAGAAAATACTGATAGCAGTAAAGAATACATAACTAAAGCAAATAAGAACTTGTATTATGATCCAAATATAAAATCTAAAGATATTGAAGGAAAAATTGAGAAAGTAAATAATAATAAAATGTTAATATATTCAATAAAGATTTCAATATCAAAAGGATTTACAATATTTAACAGTGTATTAATATTACTAATTATTTATTTGATTATAAAAAATGAAAATAGAAGAACTAAAAGAAAACAAAGAAGAGAAAAAAGAAAAATATTTGAAGAAGAAAGAAAAAAACAAAGAAGAGAAGAACTTAGAAAAAACAGAAAAGAAAAAATAAAATAACCAAGATCATAAGATTTTGGTTATTTATTTTTCAGCCTTCGCAAATTTTATTTTTCTTGAAACACTTGGAAGAACATCATAAACAATTTTAAAAAATTTAAAATCTTCTAATTCATCATAGTCTAAACATGACAAGTATATATCAAGTTCATCTACAGTTTTACATGCTGAAATAATTGCTGGATGTAAAGAATAATTAAAAGTTAGTTCAAATGCTAAGTCTAAGGCATGTTTAAATGATCCACGATTACGTTCTTTAACAAGTTTAAAAGCCTCTTTAAATCTTGCTAAACTTGAATTTTTATAGTAACTCAAAGGAATAGTGTATTCCACATTAATTACATCTTCAATTTTATGGTATTTTGTAGGATTTTCACGCAATTTTTGACCTAATTCTTTTAATGTGTAAGGTAAAATTACTATTTTATTTTTTTCTGAAATAACAAGAGTATTTTCAACTATTTTTGAAAGAGAAGATCTATTTAAAGGTTCATTCACATTAGTTTGAGAAGAAGAATCCATTGTAACTTGTGAATCAAAACGCTTTTGAGATACTGGAGAAGATACTTCATCTTTTAATTCTTTTTCAGCTAGAAGTTTAGTATATATACTATTCTTTTGGCAAGAATTAAATAGTGTTTGAATTTCAGCTGTCTCAGCTGTTATTTTTTTGTTTATAGATGTAAATTTTCTATTATATTCATCAATTTTTGTTTTTATAGAAGAAGCCTGAAACTTCTTTTGAGAAGAAACAAATTCCCTAAGCTCATTAAGATTATCACTAAGTTCATAGCATTTTTTAAATGATGATGACAATTTTTTTAAAAGTTTTGCATTTTCTTTAAAGAATTCTGAAACTGAATCCAAATTAGGATTTGGATTATTAACAAAAGCACTATTAATAAAGGCATTAGAATAATTTATTATTTGTAATTTAAGTGTTTGTTCAAATTCAATTATAACTTGAATATTAAGAGCTTCTTCATCTAAAAGCTTTTTAACTGCATCTTTTTTATCATTTTCTTCTGAAAAATTTATCATTTGTGACCTCCAAGTTAATATACAACTTACATAAATTATAAATTATAATACATATATATTTCAATAAAAATATAAAAACTTAATATAAATTTAATATAAATGTATACTTATTTTAAAATAAGATTTATTGAATTAAAAAAAAGCATATGATATAATTCAAAATAGCTTATTATACTAGCAGAAATTGTGCTAAAACATAGGAGGAAAATATGAAAAAATTTATATCTAATTTATTTATTATTCTTTATGCTGTTATAGCTATATTTGTAACAGTTTGTTTGCTATCACTAAATGATTATCAGGTCACAGAATTTGGAAATTATAGTTTAATTATAATCGATAGTAACGATATAAAAGGTGACTTTAAGAAAGGATCATTAGTTATAGTTGATAAAGATAATAAACCAGAAATAGGAGATAAGGCCTTTTTCTACGATGTTCTTGGAAATAAAGAAATAACACTAGCAGAGGTAAAGAATAAACAAGAATATAGAAATTCTGAAACAACTTACACATTTGAAGGAGATTATTTAGTTTCTGGAAACAGTTTAGCAGGTTCTGCTAAAGACGCAGTTGAAATTCCTCACGCAGGAACAATACTTTCAATTTTAGAATCAAAATGGGGATACTTATTCCTTGTAGTATTAATTTCACTACTTGCATTTTTATATGAAATTACAAGAGCAGTTGAAGATATTCGTGAAAGTAGAAAACTAGATAAGGAAGAAGAAAATATTAAAAAAGAAGAAGTAATAGAAGAGGATAATACAGAAGAGGTACAAAAAGAAGAAGTAATAGAAGAAGATAACATAGAAGATTCTCAAAATGAGATAATAGAAGAAAAAGCTAGTGTTGAACCAAAGAAGAAAACAAGCAAGAAAAAGACTGAGGAAGAACCAAAAAAAGAAACAAGTAAGAAAAAAACTGAGGAAGAACCAAAAAAAGAAACAAGTAAGAAAAAAACTGAGGTAGAACCAAAAAAGAAAACTAGCAGTAAAAATGCTAATGTAGAAACAAAAAAAGACAATAAAATAACAAAAGGAAAAAAAGATAATGAAGTTTGATAAAAAGATATTAAAAAAATCTTTAATTATATTAACAATCATTATGATTTGTGTGACAATACATAGAATTGTTCAAACATATGCATTACTTGAAACCAACAAAACAGGTCAACTACAACCTAAAATTGCAAAATGGAATATTGAACTAAATGAAACAGATATAACAAATGGATATACAGAAGATATCGTTATAGACAATTTCCAATTAAGTCAAAACAATAATGTTCTAGCAGGTAAAATTGCACCTGGAATTAATGGGGCAGTAGATTTAAGCCTAGATCCAAAAGATACAGATGTTTCAATAAGATATGATATAACACTAGAAGATTTAGGAACACAACCAATTAAAATTAGTTCAATAGAAATGGTAGAAGGAACAGGAACACTTGTAAAAACAGGAGAAAACACTATGACCTTCAACACATACGGGAACAGAGAGAATCAAAGATTTGTGCCCATTCGTACTATTTTGACGTGCTGTTGGACGAGTGCAAGAAGGTGTGGTCTGCGGATTTTTTATATCATTTGCAAAGAGGACAGTATTTCCCTTAATCTTGCCACAACAGCCTCGCCCACCAATATTGTCATTGCTTCCGCAGAGCCGGTCTTGGCATATTCGTCGAAGGCATCATAGTATTTTCGCCTGTCGGCAAATTTAATGTTTATAGCAGGCAACCCAGCTTTGATGAGCTGAAGATTCATCAGAAGTCTGCCCGTGCGGCCATTTCCATCAATGAATGGGTGAATGCTTTCAAAACGGAGGTGAAAGGTCGCCACACATTCCACTATGTGTCTCGTTTTGGTCCAGCTGTTGAAATCGTTCAGCAATTCTTCAATTTTCGGCTCAATCAGATAGGGTTGCACAGGATTTGTCAAAGCACCTGCTATGCGCACATTGACACGTCTGAATGTTCCGCGATCTTCAGGTCGGTCAGCTAAAACCAAGTTGTGAATACTCTTTATGTCAAATTTAGTAATGGGTTGGTCATGTTTGGCAAGTTCTTCCACATAATTGAAAGCTTCCTTGTAGTCGACAGCTTCCAGATGGTCTTTCATAGGTTTCTGGTCGATGGTGATTCCTTGAAGCACAAGTGCCGTTTCTTGCAAAGTCAAAGTGTTTCCTTCTATTGCATTGCTGTTGTAGGTGTGCTCAACGAGAAAAACCTCTTTAATCGCTTCAACTTCGGCAGGTGTCAGAGGACGTGATGCATCCAACGATTTCTTGAGTGCGTC
>CAMYZH010000001.1 GCA_947303785.1 uncultured Clostridium sp. | reverse complement strand
CAAACTTATTTCAGCTTTTAAGATTAAAACGGAATTTCAAAAGATAATTAGTATTATAAATAAAGATTTTAATCAATAGCTTGCATTTAAAGAAAAAATGTAGTAAAATGGTTATGCTAAAAAGTACCATTACTTAGTTTTGAGAAAAACCTATTCATAACTCAGTAATTGGCAAATATATAAAAAAGGAGGTAGTGCTAAATGACTAAAGAAAGAAAACAAGAAATAATTAACACTTATAAAAGAGACGAAAATGATACTGGTTCTCCAGAAGTTCAAATAGCTCTTTTAACAGAAAGAATTACAGAATTAACAGAACACTTAAAAGTTCATCCAAAAGATAATCATTCAAGAAGAGGACTTTTAAAAATGGTTGGTAAGAGAAGAAATTTACTAAACTACTTAACCAAAAAAGACATTCAAAGATACAGAGATATAGCTCAAAAGTTATCTTTAAGAAAATAAAAGCTAGCGTAGCTATAGATAGCTACGCTCTTTTTTATATAATTAAAATTATAAAAGATTATTATTTATTAATAATATATTCCAAAAGATGATAGACATTAGATTTAAGAGCATATTTGATATGTGCTTTTAAATCTGATTTCTCTCGTCTTTTAGGAAAAAAGAAGGAGGAAAATATGTTTAAAGTTTATGAAACAGAACTTGCTGGAAGAAAAATATCTTTTGAAACTGGCAAGATGGCAGGATTAGCCAATGGAAGTGTATTGGTAAGATATGGAGATACTGTAGTATTAGTAAATGTTGTTGCTTCCAAAGAACCAAAAGAAGGAATTGACTTTTTCCCATTATCAGTTGATTTTGAAGAAAAATTATATTCAGTAGGAAAAATACCAGGTGGCTATACTAAAAGAGAAGGAAAACCAGGAGATAAAGCAATATTAACTTCAAGAGCAATTGATAGACCATTAAGACCTTTATTTCCAAAAGATTTTAGAAATGATGTATGTGTTGTTGCTACTGTAATGTCAGTAGAACAAGATAATTCACCAGAAGTTGCTGCAATGATAGGAGCTTCAGCTGCACTTTCAATTTCTGATATCCCTTTTGGTGGACCTACAGCTGCAGTAAATGTTGGTCTAGTTGATGGAAAAATAATTATTAATCCTACAGTGGCTGAAAGAGAAGTTTCTGATTTAACTCTTACTGTTGCTGGAACAATTGATAAAATTGCAATGATAGAAGCAGGTGCAAATGAAGTTGAAGATGAAGTAATGCTAGAAGCAATAAAAACTGCACATGTTGAAATCAAAAAGATGTGTCAATTCATTCAAAAAATGAAAGAAGAGATAGGAAAACCTAAATTTGAATATAAATCATTTGCTGTAAATGAAGAGCTTTATCAAGAGGTTGAAAAACAATTTATAGATAGAATGAAAATCGATGTTCAAGACAAAGATAAAACTGTAGTTGATGCAAGAATGGAAGTTTTAGCAAATGATGCTAAAGATTACTTGGCTCAAGTACATGGAGAAGAATTTGTTGAAGAACATAGTCAAGAAATTGGAGAAATTCTATATAAATTAGAAAAGAAAGTAGTAAGAAGCTTTATTTTTGATGAACATAAAAGAGTTGATGGAAGAGCATTAGATGAAATAAGACCATTATCATGTGAAGTAGGATTGTTACCAAGAGTTCATGGAAGTGGAATGTTTACAAGAGGTCAAACACAAGTATTAACAGTTGCTACATTAGGAATGATTAGTGAAGAACAAATGCTTGATGGAATTGATGAAGAAGAAACAAAAAGATATATGCATCAATATAATTTTCCACCATATAGTGTAGGAGAAGCCAGAACATCTCGTGGACCAGGAAGAAGAGAAATAGGCCATGGTGCTTTAGCAGAAAAGGCATTAGTACCAGTATTACCAACAGTAGAAGAATTTCCATATGCTATAAGAGTTGTATCTGAAGTATTATCATCAAATGGTTCAACATCTCAAGCTAGTATTTGCGGAAGTACTCTTGCATTAATGGATGCAGGTGTTCCTATAAAAAGACCTGTAGCAGGTATTTCTACTGGGCTTGTAACAGATCCAAATGATGATAAAAATTATGTAATGCTTACAGATATACAAGGAATTGAAGATTTCTTTGGAGATATGGATTTCAAAGTTGGAGGAACTGAAAAAGGTATAACAGCTATACAGGTTGATATAAAAGTTGACGGTTTATCATATGAAATAATAGAAGAAGCATTTGCTAGAACTAAAAAGGCTAGAAAACATATTATAGATGATATAATGAAACCAGTTATATCAGAGCCAAGACCAGAAGTCTCTAAATATGCACCAAAAATTATAAATACTAAGATTGCTGTGGACAAAATAAAAGATGTAATTGGACCTGGTGGAAAAATGATTAATAAAATCATAGAAGAAACAGGGGTAAAAATTGATATTGAAGAAGATGGTAGAGTATTTATTTATGCTACAGAAAATAGCAATGGACCAAAGGCTTTAGAAATGATTGAAGACATTGCAAGAATTATTGAGGTTGGCGCAATATATAAAGGAACAGTTACAAAGATTATGAGCTTTGGAGCATTTGTGTCAATAGGAGGCGGAAAAGAAGGTCTTGTTCATAAGTCAAAAATCACAAAAGAAAAAGTCGAAAATGTAGAAGATTTCTTAAAAGTTGGTCAAGAAGTTATGGTAAAAGTAACAGACATAGATGATCAAGAGAGAGTTAATTTAACTATGAGATTTGAAGAAAATAATGAAGATAATAAAGAAGAAAAAGAGGTAGAATAAAATATGAAATATATTTATATACTTCAACAAGCAATAGCATGGATAATAATAATTTATTGGTTATATCAACTAATAATAAGTGCATGTGCACTTATTAGATTCAAAGAAAAGCCATTAATTAAAGACAAGAAGCATAAATTTATGCTTATCGTTCCTGCTCATAATGAAAGTACTGTTATAGGCGCATTAGTTGAAAGTTTAAAAGAATTAGATTATCCAAAAGAATTATATGATATTTATGTAATTGCAGATAATTGTACTGATAATACTGCACAAATAGCCAAAGACTTAGGAGCTATAGTATATGAGAGATATGACGAAAAGAAAAAAACAAAAGGATTTGCAATGCAATGGTTTTTAAATCAAAAAATAAAAGAAAATGCTGATTATGATGCTTTTTGTGTATTTGATGCAGATAACATTGTTGATAAAAACTTTTTGAATGCAATGAATAAAAAACTATGCCAAGGGGAAGTAGTTGTTCAAGGATATAGAGATATTAAAAACCCATCAGATAGTTGGATTTCAGCAGGATATGCATTGTTTTATTGGACAATGAATAGGTTTTATCATTTAGCTAGATATAATCTTGGATTGTCACCATTAATAAATGGAACAGGATTCATGGTAGATTTTAATTTGATAAAACCAACAGGCTGGGATACTATAACACTTACCGAAGATATCGAATTTTCACTTAAAAACATAGCAAATGGAAGAAAACTTGGATGGGCAACAGATGCTATAGTTTATGATGAGCAACCTACAGAGTTTAAACAAAGCTGGTCTCAAAGATCTAGATGGACTGTAGGTCATCTACAATGTATGAAATACTATACTAAAGACCTAGCTGAAGGTGTTGTAGAATATAGAACACTTATGAATTTTGACGGATTATTATACTTAATGGGAATTCCAATGATGCTAGTAACATTTTTGCTTTTAGCAATAAATACAATTATATTTTTTGCACATGGAATGACTTTAGGAATGTTATTTTTCAATTATGCTAAATATTTAGTTGCAACATTTTTGGTACCTGTTGTTACAGCAATATTTGTAATGATAATAGAAAAAAAGCCAATAAGACCAATGCTTAAAGGTATATTTATGTTTCCAATATTTATGGGAACATGGATCGTAATTAATTTAAAATGTATTATTAGACCTAATACACAATGGGAAAAAATAGAACATAAGAGAAATGTTAAGATTGATGAAATGTAAAAAAATTGAAGAGAGGCAAATTATGATTTATGATGAATTAATTAAAGGAATTGATTCTGAAAATATTTTTGTAAATGAAGATATGAGTAGACATACATCCTTTAGGGTTGGCGGAATAGCAGATTTTTTTATAATAGTCAAAGATTTACAAGAATTAATCTATGTTTTAAAAGTTGCCAAAAGTTTAAGAATAAAAACATATATTATAGGTAATGGAACAAATGTAATAGTTAAAGATACCGGATTTAGAGGAATAATTATAAAACTAGATTTTAAGCATTTAAAAATTGAAAAAGATAAATTAGCAGTTGGAGCAGGAGTCCCAGTTGCACTACTTTCAGAATTTACATATAGAAAAGAAATTGAAGGATATGAGTTTTTGTCAGGTATTCCGGGAACTGTTGGTGGCGCTGTCAAAATGAATGCAGGAGCATATGGCGGGGAAATCAAAGATGTATTAATAGAAACAACAATTTTAGACGAAAAGTATAATGTAAGAAGATTAACAAATGAAGAACAAAAATTTAGTTATAGAAATAGTATCTTTTTTGAAAAAAAATGGATCATATTGGGAAGTACATTTAAGATAAAAAAAGGAAATATTGAAGAAATTAAAGCGAAAAGAAAAGAAATGATGGAATCAAGAAAAGAAAAACAGCCATTAGAATATCCTAATGCAGGGAGCATCTTTAAAAGGACAGAAGATTGCATACCTGCCCAATTAATTGATAAAGCAGGTTTAAAAGGATATACAATAGGTGGAGCTCAAATATCGACTAAACACGCAGGTTTTATAGTTAACATTGGTAATGCAAAAGCAAAAGATATTATACAACTAATAAAATATACTAAAGAATTTATAAAAAATGAATTTGGAAAAGAATTAAAAGAAGAAGTTATTATTCTATAAAATAAAAGGAAGGATTTTCAATGAGAGGATTTTTTAGTTGGTTTAATTCAAAAACCAAAATAAAAAGATGGTTATTTCTTATACTTGTAGGAGTTTGTTTTACATGTTTTGCAATTGCGACTATTTTAAACTCAAAAGTTTTACGCCCTAAAGAGATAATTGAAATTGTAGCTTCATTTGTAGTTGGGTTTACAAGTATTGTTATTGGATTTGTATTTATGCAAAAAAGAATGTTAGAGATTTTGATTGAAGCCAATAATACTTATACTGAAAAAGGCATAAAAGCAAATATGAATATTAAAAGATTGATATTCAATAAGACAATGTATGATGAAGGTCCAAAAGTTGTAGTTATTGGAGGAGGAACAGGATTAAATACTGTAATTAAAGGTTTAAAAAAATATACTAACAATATAACTGCAATTATTAATATGTCAGAATGTTCAAATGGTGATCATGATGTTAGATTACCATATAATGATATAAAAGAAAGTATAATAGCACTTTCAGATAAAGAAGATCTAATGAGAAGTTTGTTTCATTGGAATTTCAAAAATAAGAAATTGCGTGATTTAAATTTTGGAGATATATATTTAGATGCAATGAATGAAATATTTGATTCAACTTCTGTAGGTTTAAGAAAAAGTACAGAAATCTTAAATATTACTGGACATATAATTCCATCTACACTTGATGATATTACAGTTTGTGCAGAATTAGAAGATGGAACTGTTGTTGAAGGAAAAGATAATATACCACAAGTTGCTTATGATAGAATAATGAAAATCAAAAGAGCCTATATTAGTCCTTCAAATTGTCACCCGGCTCCAGGAGTATTAGAAGCAATAAATGAAGCTGATGCTATTGTAATTGGACCAGGAAGTCTTTATACAGATGTCTTGCCAAATTTACATGTGAAAAATATTGCTAAAACAATAAAAGAAAGTTCAGCTTTAAAAATTTATATAACTAATATTATGACACAACCAGGTCAAACTGACAATTATTCAATATCAGATCACTTAGAAGCTTTATTTAAACATACTGGAAAAGAGATTATTGATTATGCAATTGCAGATACTGGAGAGATTGTACCAGAATATGTAAGAAAATATAATCAAGAAGGACAAGATATTGTTTTGCAAGATATTGATAAAGCAACTAAAAAAGGTATTAAAATAATACAAAAAGATTTATCAAAAATTGAAAACGATTTTATTAGACATAATCCTGATGTTATTGCATCTTCAATTATGGAATTAATAGGAAATGATTTAAAATACAGAGATAAAGAAAGCACACCAGAATACATATTAATAAATAGTATTTTAAAAGATGAATTAAAAAGAGAGAAAAAGGAAAGTGCTAAAATTAGAAAACAAAAAAGGAAGCTAGAAAAATCTAGAAAAGGTGCTAAACGTAGAAAGAGTAAGTTTAATAGTAAATATAGTGAAAGAATAGAATCTATACAAAATACAGATGAAAAGAAAAACGAAAATCAAAAATTATATAAAGAAATGGAAAAATTAAATAAATAGGTACAAATGAAAAATATTTAGGAGTGAATACAAATGAAGTTTAATAAAAAACAATTAGATTTAAAATCAGGAATTAACAAAGAATGGCTTATAACAAATGGGATAGGGGGATATGCAAGTCAAAGTATATTAGGCATTAATACTAGAAAATACCATGGATTATTAATTGCACCACTAATTCCACCAGCTAGAAGATATGTAATACTTTCAAAAATTGATGAAAGTATTACTGTTGATGGTCGAGAAAAAATTTTGTACAGCAATATGTGTAAAAATTATATTTCAGAGGGATATAAATTTTTAGAATCATTTGAAAAAACATATAATCCTAAATTTACATATATAACAGATAATGGTATAAAAGTCGAAAAAACTATTTCGATGGTCTATGGAAAAAATATTGTATGTATCTATTATAAAATTCAAAATTCACAAAAAAGTGCGACTATGAAACTTGCACCAGTACTAAATTTTAGAGACTTCCATCGCATGAATACAAATCACCAATATCAGATTTTTGAGCAAGTTAAAAATGATAATAAAGTTAAAATAATTTTAGATGATAATAAAACAACTCCAATATATTTGTTTTTAAAAGAAGGAAAATATGTAGAACATCAGTATGATATATTTAAAAATATTTTTTATATTGAAGAAGAAAAAAGAGGTTTTTATCCAGAAGAAGATTTAATAGTTCCTGGAAGATATGAAATAGAATTAAAACCAAATGAGATAAAAGAATTTACATTTGTTTGTTCACTAGAAGAGAACATTGAAGAAATTGATGGCAAAGAAGTTAACCAAAAAGAAGAAAAAAGATTAATGGAAATAATAGATAATTCTAAGCTTATTACTTCAAAACAAACAAAAGCAGAACAAGAAACATTAAGAAATCTTATTATTGCAACAGATAGTTTTATTACATATAGACCGCAATTTTCACTTCACACAATTATTGCTGGTTTCCCTTGGTTTTTAGATTGGGGTAGAGATACACTTATAGCTTATGAAGGGTTGATTTTAAAAACTAGAAGATTTGACCTAGCAAAAGAAATATTATTAATGATGACGAGAGACATAAAATATGGGCTTGTTCCAAATGGATATTCAGGATATGATAGTAGACCACTTTATAATAGTGTCGATAGTTCATTATTATTGTTCGAACAAGTCAATAAATACCTTGAATATACACAAGATTATGATTTTATAAAAGAAAAATTGTATGATATTTTAAAAAATGTAGAAATACATTTTGAAAATGGAATAGATGTTGATGATAGCAATATTTATATGGATAGAGATGGATTGATTTCAGCAGGAACTAAAAATACTCAGCTTACTTGGATGGATGCTAAGGTTTCTAATATAGCTGTTACTCCGAGAAATGGAAAGACAGTTGAAGTAAATAGCCTTTGGTATAATGCTTTAAAAACACTAGAAATGCTTTCAAAAAAATTTAATGATTTAGAAATGCAAGAAAAGTATTCAAACTTAGCTAAAAAAGTTAGGGTAAGTTTTAATAAAAAATTTTATAATAGTAAAAATAAATGTTTATATGATGTATTAGGTAGTGATGAAATAAGGCCTAACCAATTATTTGCGCTTTCTACTACATATCCTGTAATGATTTTAACAAATGGAAAAGCAAAAGAAATGCTTAAAGTAGTAACAAATGAATTATATACAAAATTTGGTTTAGCAACACTTTCATCAAAAGATAAAAAATATATTCCAACATATGAAGGAGATAGTTTTAGAAGAGATTCAAGTTATCATCAAGGAATTACATGGCCATGGCTAGCTGGTATTTATGTTTCAGCATATAAGACTATAATAGAAAATGAAAAAGATAGTAAAGAAAAGAAAAAATTACAAGAAAATTATCAAAAAATTATAGCAGAATATAAGAAAAATTTTGCACTCGCACTAAAAGAAGCTGGAATTGGAACTATTTCAGAATTATATAATTCGAAAGCTCCTTATTTGCCAGGTGGAACATTTTCTCAAGCTTGGAGTGTATCTGAAGCATTAAAAATAATGCTAGAAAAATAATTGGGAGAAAATTTTGGAAATGTCAAGAGATGTCAAAGATTTAGAAAATGATATTAAAAATAAGACATTAAAAGGAATATATATTTTATTTGGAGAAGAAAAATATCTTCAAGAGGAATATTTAAGAAAAATAAAAAAGGCTTTTGGAGAATTAAGTTTAGGAATTAATTATATATTACTTGATGAAAACAGTATTTCATCATTAATTTCAGATATAGAGACACCTGCTTTTGGATATGAAAAAAAACTTATTGTAGTAAGAAACTCAAATATATTTAAAAAAGATTTTAAGTTACCAATTAAAGATAGGTTTAAAGAATATATCAATGATAATATAGATATTATTTATGAATCTTGCATTATTGTTTTTATTGAAGATACAATTCATAAGATGGATTTTTATAAGGCGGCCGAAAAAGTGGCAACAATTGTAGAAACAAAATTTATGAAACCTATTGAAATAAGAAGTAAACTAAAAAAAATTTGTTCAATGTATGGGGTTGGCGTAGCAGATAATACTTTAGATTATTTAATAGATATTTCTGGAACCAACATGCAAGACTTAATGAATGAAATAAGAAAATTAATTGAGTTTGCTGGAGAAAATGGCCAAATAAAAAAAGAAGATATTGATAAATTAAGTATAAAAGATGTTCAAGCAATTATATTTGATTTAACCGATTACTTGGGTGAAAAAAATGCTAAATGTGCATTAGATGTTTTAGACAATTTAATTTATAATAAAGAACCAATACAAAAAATAATTATTACTTTGTACAATCATTTTAAAAAATTATATTTAACCAAATTAGCAATAATTGAAAATAGGAATTTAGCAGAAGCTCTTAATTTAAAAGCTAATCAACTATTTTTAACTTCTAAATATAAAAAGCAAGCTAATTATTTTAGTATAGAAGAAATTAAAAAAGTTTTACTTGAATTAATAGAATTAGACTATAATTATAAAAATGGCTTAATTGACTTAGATATAGGATTAAAAAGCATTCTTTGTAAAAATTGTTGAATTATTATTGAAAAAAAATTACATAATATATATAATTTAAAATATAGATTACAAAAGAGGAGTTTTATATGGAAAGAAGAAAAGGAATACCTTTAGTTGCCTTAATTATTTTTGTAGCATTGCTTATTGCAATTATTTTTACTTGTGTAGTAATATTAAAACCAAATAAAAATAAAAAATCAAATACAAATACCGTTTCATACAAACCAGAAACTACTTCTAATTCAGCTGAACCAGAAGAAATAGGAGAAGAAATTACTTCAGAAAATGATTTAAATTCAAGTAGTATTGTTAAAGAAATTTATAAATTAACAGGGAATAAAAAGACATATGCAAAATATGCAATATACTTAGATGGCGGATTTAATGCTGATGAACAAAATATTTCTGATGAGTTAAAACTACAATTAGCGATGGCTCAGGTTACATCAAGTGATATGGATTCAAGAAGTGCGACTAAATCGGTTTCTGAAGCTGTAATTGAAAAAAATATTGGAAAACTATTTGAAGATAATACAGTAGAATTTAAAGATTTTAGTCTTTATAATTCAGATACAAACTTTACATCAGAATATAAAACAGTTGGATATATATATAATAGTGATTCAAAATCATTTAGTGTAAAAGAAAATGATATTGAAGAAGATTATCCACCTGAAATTACTGAAATAGTTACTAAGGCAATAACATATAATAGCAAGGTAGAAATATTTGTTAAACCTATATATGTATTACCATTTTATTCTGATGAAGTTTCAGAAATGGCTTGTGCATTATATAAAAATTATGATTTTAATTATAAAGATTTTTCTGATGATTATTTATTACAAGCTTTTACATATAAAGACTTTGAAAATATAATAAGATCATCTTACAATGGAGATATAGATGGATATAATTATTCTGAAATATCAAAATATTTAGATTTAAATTCAATAGATGAATATAAATATACATTTAACAAAGTAGATGGAGAGTATAAATTACATTCATTAGAAAAGGTTGAAACTCTATCTGAAAAAAATAAAGGAAAAGATACTAAGCCAAAAGAATTAACTGCAGAAGACAAAACACAAATAAATTCACAAATAGAAGAATATGTTGGAGAAATATCTGGTGATGATGCAATATTATTATTGCAAAGGATAATAGCAATACATGAGGAAAATTCACAAAGAAGTGATGTATATATAAATGTGACGTTAGAGAATGAATCTACAGAATATAATGATGATATAGAAGATTTAAATGAGCAAATAAGTGATTTAATAAACTTAGTCGATACAAGTGGGGATATCACATATACAGTAAAACCTACCTATAAACAAGGTTTAATTAGAACTATAACAATAAAAGAAAAATAAAAAAAATCCGATTGTTTATAAACAATCGGATTTTTTTATTATACTTCAATTTTATTTTTTTCTTTATTTTTTTCTCTTCTAAATTTTTTTAATTTTTTACTTTTTGCAACTGCTGGAGCTGAATTCATTTGTTGTAATTCTCTTGATATCTCATCTGAAATTGAAATACCAGATTTTTCTAGGAGCTTATCTAGTTTGAAAGATACTAGATTTAACCTTTTTAGAATTTTCATTTCTAGGTAAGCTTGTTGAATTTTAAAATTTAAATTACTTGTTAGAATAAAACCAATTATAAAAACACTAACACCAACACCTACCATAAGTAGTGTAGCAAATTTTTGTGGCATTCTAACTATTTCTGTTAAAAATTCAGATAAAACATAAGCACCTATTAAACTTAAAATTACAAACAAAAAAATAAATAAATATCTTCTAATTTTCGTTAAAACAATTGTTATTTTGAATCTTTTTTCATTAAACATATATTTTACCAACTTCCCCATAATATACAATTAAATATTACTCTTTTTTTGGTGATTCGTCAATAATATAAAAGTAATAATTTTAATATTAACGAATATATATATATTAGAAGGTTGATCAAAGGATAAAAATGGAATTTATAGAATATTTTTCAAAGAATATTATAACTATATTGCAAAAGCTAAATGAATCACAAAGATTAAATAATATAGAAGAAATAAGATTAAGGACTAATAAAAATATTATATTAAGATTTTTTGATGAAGAATTAATTTTAGATTACAAAGTAACTACAAGTGATATTTTAGAGACATTAGAAAAAATTACAGAAAATTCAGTTTATTCATATGAAAATCAGATTATACAAGGTTTTATAACTTTAAAAGGTGGACATAGAGTCGGAATAACAGGTAATGCAATAAGTGAAAATGGAAAAATAATAAACATATCATATATTTCTGGAATGAATTTTAGAATTGCAAGGCAAATAAAAGGATGTAGTAATTTTTTACTGGAACACTTATATAGTAAAGGAGATTTAAAAAATACATTATTATTAGGGGCGCCTGGAAGCGGAAAAACAACATTATTTAAAAATTTAATAAGACAAATAAGCAATGGAAATGAATTTGGACAAGGATTAAATGTTGGTGTAGTTGATGAAAGAAATGAAATTTCATACATGTACAAAGGAAGTGAACAAAGTGATTTAGGAATAAGAACAGATACTTTAGCAGGAATACCTAAAATATTAGGAATAAGAATGCTTATAAGATCAATGGCACCAAATGTGATTGCAGTTGACGAAATTGGAAATAGGCTTGACCTGGAAAATATTCAATATGCAATGTGTTCAGGAGTAAAAGTTTTATTAACAGCACATGGAGATTCAATTTTAGATTTAAAGTTAAATCAAGAATTATCAGAGATTATAGACTTAAAAATGATAGAAAGAGTAATTGTACTGGATTCTAGGTATAAACAAAGAATTAAAGAAGTTTACTATCTAAATAAAGAAAAAGAGGATTATATAAAATTATGTATCTAATATTAAAATTATTTTTAGCATGTGGAATTATCATATGTTCTACAAGAATTGGTATATTGATTTCAAAAAAGTACAAATATAGACTTGATGAATTAGATGAATTAAAAAGTCAATTTAAATTGATAGAAAATAAAATAAAGTATACCTATTGCTCTTTAGAAGACATTTTTGCTCAGGTTGCAGAAATATCAGAACATATGGTAAAAGAATTGTTTTTAAATGTAGCTAAAAATATAAAAAAAGATGGAGCCCAAAAGGCTTGGACAGATGCAATAGATATAACTATATTAAACATAAAAAAAGAAGACAAGCAAGTTTTAAAAGAATTTGGAACACTTCTGGGAAAAACTAATAAAGAGGGTCAATTAAGTCAAATAAACTATCAGATAGAATTATTAGATAGGCAAATAGAAAAGGCAAAGCAAGAAAAAGAAAAAAACGAAAATATATATCAAAAATTAGGACTGATTTTTGGAATAGGTATTAGTATAATTTTTATTTAAATTTAGGAGATTTAGAACATGGATATTAATCTTTTATTTAAAATTGCGGCAATAGGAATATTAGTTGCAGTCTTAAACCAAGTCTTAGTGCGTGCAGGACGAGAAGATCAAGCTATGATGACAACACTTGCTGGCATAGTAATTGTTTTATCAATTGTTATAAACGAAATCAGTCAACTATTTACAATGGTCAGAACTTTATTTAATTTATGATAGGAAGAAAAACATATGGAGATTATTCAAATAATTGGAGTTGGTTTTTGTGGATTAATAATTACTTTAATTATAAGAGAGTACAAGCCAGAATTTAGAATATGTATATCACTTGTAACAGGAATAATAATATTTTTTATGATTGCAGATAATCTTTCTGACGCAATTAGTTTAGTTGTAAATCTTTCACATAAATTAAAAATAAACAATTCCTTTGTTGGAATTTTATTTAAAATTACAGGGATAGCAATATTAAGTGAATTTGCTGTATCAATTTGTAAAGATATGGGAGAGAACTCTATTGCAGAAAAAATTGATTTCGGACGGAAAGATTGTAATTTTAAGCATTTCTATTCCTGTAATTATATCATTAATGGATACTTTACTAAAACTTTTATGAAAGAGAGAAAAATGAAAAAAAAACTTATAATGATAATAATTTTTTTTCAAATGATATCTATTCCAATTCAAACTTTTGCAACAGAAAAAATTGATATTGATGAAAAAGAAATCACAAATAACATAAATAACCAAATAAATCAATTGGAGATAAATAGCATTATTTCAGATATTGAAAAAATTAATGATAAAAATATTGATTTAAAAGAAGTTTTTAACAAGGCTATTAATGGAAAACCTTCTGGAAACCTACTCTTACATATGATTGGACTAACACTTGGAAAACAATTAAGAGAAAATCTAGAAGTTATGGTTTCAATAATTATCATAATAATTATTTATTCTATTTTAAAAAATATAAGTCAATCACTTGGAAATAATCAAACAGAACAAATAGGTCACTTCATACAAATAATAATACTAATTACAGTTTTGCTTAAAGTCTATACTAATATAATTCAAATTGTAAAACAAACAATAGATAACTTATCAAGTTTTACATATTCGATATTACCAGTATTTATAAGCTTAAGTATAGCAAGTGGGAATGTAGCAGCTTCTACTGGAATTCAAGGTATAATACTTACATCAATAGAACTGATTACAGGATTTATAAATAAAACTCTAATTCCAATATTAATGATAGCAACAGTTATAGGAATAATTTCGAATATTTCAAATGAAGTGCAAATGACAAAGCTTGCCAAATTAATGAAAAACACAATAATCTGGGTTTTATGTATTATGCTAACCATATTTACATGTATTCTATCAATGGAAAGTAACCTTGGACAAGGTGTAGATGAAGTTACAAGTAAAACAACTAAAACTGTAGTTTCCACATTTGTTCCAGTAGTAGGGAAAATACTTGGAGATACTGTTGATTCAGTTTTAAGTTGTAGCAATATATTAAAAAATGCTGTTGGAACACTAGGAATAATAGCAGTTATTTCGATTACAATATCACCATTAATAAAAACAGGTGTTATTCTACTGTTTTTTTATATATTAAGTGGAATTGCTGAAATCGTTGCAGATGAGAAAATTGTTTATGTTGTAGAACAGATGGGAGATTCATGTAAAGTACTATTTGCATGTCTTGCATCTATTATGATGATGTTAATTATTGGATTTACAATTACTATGAAAATAACTACAACATAAAAAAGAAGGAGAAAAATGGTTGAGTTTTTAGTATCATGGGCAGAACAATTGCTTGTTGCTTTAATAATAATTATAGTGTTAGAAATGATACTTCCAGAAAATAGTACATATAGAAAATATATAAAAACAGTGCTTGGAGTATTTTTGATATATTGTATTATAAGTCCACTTGTAAGTAACAAGATTAAAGATATTAGTTTTAATGGATTAATAGAAAATAAAAAGATTATTTCAAATCAAGTAACTGTAATTGAAAATGACAAACAAATAGAAGAAACTTTTAAGGTTAAATTTAAAAGTAATATAAATGAATATTTAAATGAAAAAGGATATGAGATTGTAGATATAAATCAAGACCTAGAATACAAAAACAAAGAAATAGTTATTCATTCGATTGATTTGAAAATAAGAAAAATAAATAAAGATACAAATATAAAAGTAAAAAAAGTTCAAATTGGAAAATCAAGTAAAATTGAAAATTCCGAGCTTGAAGAATTAAAAGGACAGATAAGTGATTATTATGAAATAGACAAATCAAAAATAAAAATTTTAGAAAGTGAGAAATAAGATGATTAAAGATAAAATAACTGCATTAATAAGAAAAGAAGATAATCCAAATCGAAAGAAAATTGAAAATATGGTATTTACAGTGCTTCTTCTTGTTATAACTTTATTTGTTGTAAAAAATATATTTAAAACAGGAAATAAAGCGGAAATTAGTCCAAAATTACAAACAGATGTCCAAATAGAAAAAATAGCTGAAGAACGTAATATAGAAAAAGAGTTAGAAGAGATTTTATCACAAATAAAAGGGGTAGATGAAGTAAAGGTACTAATAACATATAGTGAAACTCAAAGAGTTGTTCCATTATATAATGAGAATTCCTCAAGAAGTTCAACTGAAGAAAAAGACAATGATGGAGGAGAAAGATTCATTGAAAATACAGATGTAAATAAAGAAGTGGTTTCAGACTCAAATCAAAATCCTATAACTGAAAAAATAGTTTATCCCAAAATGGAAGGAGCAATTATTATAGCTAAAGGTGCAGAAAATATTGCAGTAAAAGAAAAAATTATTAATGCAGTTGAAGCAGCAACTGGACTTGCTGTACATAAAATTCAGGTATTTGAGATGAAGGGAGAATAAGATATGAAGAAAATAAAAATTATAAAGAAAAAAGAAATTATTTTAAGCCTTTTATCAATTTTATTTTTATTTGTTAGTTTTATTAGTGTCAGTCCATCTTTTAAGAATAAGACAATAGGTAAAGAGCAAGACGAAAACAAGCAATTAGGAGAAGCGGTACTAGTAAATAGTAATTCTGTTGAGAAGGAAAGTAATTTAATAGAAATTAATAATGATGTAGAAGATGATTTAGAAGATAATGAGGAACTTGATAAAGATTATAATGACTTTTTTATAAGAGCTAAAATGGATAGAGACAATATATATTCTCAAACACTTGAGATATATGAAAATATTCTTGAAAGTAGTGAAATTGCAAATGATCAAAAACTAATTGCTCAAAATGAAATAACAAATATTTCAAATGAAAGAAAGACAATTGCTGTTGCTGAAAACTTAATACTATTGAAAGGTTTTGAAAATGTTGTTATTTTTAAAAACAATAATGATGTAAGTATAATTGTTAAGAGTGATGTTTTGCTTCCTGAAAATGTTTCTCAAATACAAAACATAGTTCAAAGAGAATTCCAAATTGATAGTAAAAATATCAACATAACAAACAAATAAATTATTGCAAAAAAAATTCAGATATAATATAATCTAATAGGCAAAAAAACATATAAGGAGTAATAAAAAATGCAACTTAAATCAAAAAAATACAAGATTAGAATTATAATAATTGGAGTAATTTTGATTATTTCAACAATACTAGGAACAATATCAGAAAAACAGTGTAAAAAATATTATGATGAAACCAACAAGATTATTGAGATTATTCAATCAATACCAGAAGAAGAGTATTCAGAAAAGATAAAAAAAAGAAATATTGATACAAATCAAGAAGTTTATTCAACAAAAGAAAAAGCTTTAGAAACTATGGAAAATGTTAGATTATTTTATGAAAGATTATTTAAGTATTCTGAATTTCATGCAGTACTTATATTTGCAGTAGCATTTTCTGGAACAATAATTGGATTTATGATGTTTTTTATATTTACAGGATGGATATTGTGCAAAATATTACCAGATATGGCTAAATGGTTATCAGTATTGATGAGAATTCTTATACTAATTATTGTATTTCCAATAGCTTTTTATGTACTTGGATTTATTGGTGTAATTGGACAATTGCCATTTATAATATATACTCTTTATAAATATATAAAAACAAAAAAATCGGAAGAAAAAGACGATGTTATCATTGAAAAATAGATATTCGTTTAAGGAGGAAAAATCAAATGAAAAAAATTGCAATATTAGCTAATGGCGGAGATGTAGCAGGCTTTAATGCTGTTATTAGAGCAATAATGAGAACAGCTGGGACACACGGAATAGAGAGTTATGGATATATTGAAGGTTATAAAGGGCTTGTAGAAAATAATTACATAAGGCTTGACAATAATCCAATAGCATCAGGAATCTTACCAAAAGGAGGTTCAATAATTGGATCTTCAACAAATACAATAGTATTTCATTATAAAGTTCAACACGAAGATGGAACAGTTACATATGAAGACTTATCAGATAGATGTGTTCAAAATGTTAAAGATGCAGGATTTGACTGTGTATTTACACTTGGTGGAGATAGTACTCAAAAATCAGCAAGAGACCTATTTATCAAAGGAATAAATATAATTGGAGTTCCAAAAACTATAGATAATGATGTAGCATGTACAGATATTACATTTGGATATAATACAGCAGTATCAGTTGCAGCAGAAGCACTAGACAGGTTACATACTACTGCAGAAACACATAATAGGATTATGGTACTTGAAGTAATGGGACGAGACGCAGGATGGATTGCACTTGAATCAGCAATAGCTGGAGGAGCAGATGCTGTACTTATTCCAGAAATACCATTTGATTTAACAAAAGTTGCAGAATCTATAGAAAAAAGACGTGCTAGAGGTAAAAATTTTAGTGTTGTAGTTGTTTCAGAAGGTGCAAAATCAAAAGAAGGCATAGTGGAGACACACAAAGAAGAAGGAATTGATTCTCAATCTGGTATTAGTGTCAAATTTGGCGGAATAGGACAAAAAGTTGCAAAAGAGTTAGAGAAATTAACTGGGTTAGAGGCAAGATGTACAGTATTAGGATATATGCAAAGAGGAGGAACCCCTACAGCATTTGATAGAGTTTTATCTACAAAATATGGAGCAAAAGCTATGGAACTAGCTTTAGAAGGAAAGTTCGGCGTTTTAACAGTAATTAAAGATGGAAAACTATCAAGTGTACCTCTAGAAGAAGTTGTAGGACAGAATAAAGAAATTGGAGCTGTTCAAGGAGGAACAGCAAATAGTAATATCAGAAGAGTTACAATGGATAATGAATTATTGATAACTGCCCGTGATATTGGAATTTGTTTAGGAGATTAAAATACTTCAAAGGAGATTCTATATAAAAAATAAATTTTAGGAATGAGTATAATGGTAAATTTTAAAGAATTAGTCGCACAAAAGATATCAAAAATATTAAAACAGGTTGATATAGAAGAAATAAAAAATAGTATAGAAGTTCCACCACAAAGAGAAATGGGAGATTTTGCATTTCCATGTTTTAAGTTATCAAAAATATTAAAAAAATCACCTATAATTATAGCAACAGATTTATTGAAAGAACTTGATACTGATAAATATTTTTCTAGAATTGAACAACAATCAGGATATATTAATTTTTATTTAAATAATGAAATTTTAGCCAAAGAGGTATTAACAGAAATAAAAAAGAACAATATGGAGCTAATAATTCAGGAAAAGGAAGAACTATTTGTATAGATTATTCTTCACCAAACATAGCTAAACCATTCCACATTGGTCATTTAAGAACAACATTAATTGGAAATTCTTTATATAGAATATATAATTACTTAGGCTATAATGCTGTAGGCATTAATCATCTAGGAGATTATGGAACTCAATTTGGAAAAATGATTGAAGCATATAAAATGTGGGGAAATGAGTATGATTTAGAGACAGACTCAATTAATAAAATGGCCGAGATGTATGTAAGAATAAATAATCTTTGCAAAGAAGATGATGAGGTTTTAGCAAGATGTAGAGAAAACTTCAAACTACTTGAAGAAGGTGATGAAGAATGTACAGCTTTATGGAACAGGTTTAAAGATTTAAGTATGGTAGAATTTAATAAAATCTATGATTTACTAGGAATAAAATTTGATTCCATAAAAGGTGAAGCTTTCTATTCAGATAAGATTTCAGAAGTAATGCAGATACTAGAAGAAAAAGGGGCAATTACAGAGTCACAGGGAACTAAAATTATAGATCTAACAGATGAAGGAATTGAAACACCCTGTATTGTTCAGAAATCAGATGGTTCATCAATTTATGCTACAAGAGATTTAGCTGCAATTTTATATAGAGCAAGAACATATGATTTTTATAAATGTCTATATGTAGTTGCATATGAACAAAATTTACATTTCAAGCAAATTTTTGCAGCATCAAAATACATAGTAGATGAAAAATATCGAAAAGGACTAATACATGTTTCATATGGAATGGTTTCATTACCTACAGGCAAAATGTCTACAAGATTAGGAAATGTAGTAAAAATTGAAGATTTGATTAATGAAACAATATCAAAAGCAAAAGAAATAATTGAAACTAAAAATCCTGATTTAGCAAACAAAGATGAAGTTGCTAAATATGTTGGCTTAGCAGCCATAATATTTAATACACTATCAACAGCAACAAACAAAGATCAAATATTTGATTGGAATACAGCTTTAAATTTTCAAGGAGAAACTGGACCATATATTCAATACACATATGTAAGATGTAAAAGTGTTCTGGAGAAAGCTGGATATATTCCAGATATTTCACAAGTTGATTTTTCAGTATTTGCAGATGATAAAGCTACAGACACATTAAAATTGATATACAATTTTAATGATATTTTAGAAAGTTGCGTAGAAAAAAATGAACCATCAATACTTGCTAGATTCTTGATTGAATTATCACAAACATATAGTACTTTCTATAATGAAAATAAAGTTTTAACTGATGAAGAAAATATTAGAAATTCTAGATTATATTTAACATATTCAGTAGGTCAAGTATTAAAAATAGGAGCTAAATTACTTGGAATAGAAAATATGCCAGAAAAAATGTAGAATTTCAAATGTGAAAGGAATGATTTTTTATGAACAAAAAAGCAATTATAATAATTTCAATTGCAGTAACATTGTTAGTTGCTTTTTCAATAGGAATTGGTGTGTTTTTCTTTATAAAAAGCAAAGAAAACGATAAAGATGACAAAAAACTAGAATGGGGAGAAGTCTATTTAGAAATACTTAGTGATGAAAAAAAATTAGCTGATATTGATGATACCAAAATTCAATTAGTAGACATAGATAAAGATACTATACCAGAACTTGTTATTTATGGTATAGACAGTGCAAAACAACATATTGCAAATATCTATAAAATAAATGAAAAAGATGAAGTAGATACTGTAAAAGTATCATTAGATGATGAATTTGAGCTTAGATTATTATATGACATAGAAGAAGATGATTATGTATGGTATGCTGTTTCTAAAAAATCTAATAATACAACTACAACAAAAAATAATACATCATCAAATGAAGCTAAATATGAAGTTTATGATTTAAATATTGAAAGCCAAAAATATGAACCAGAGTTGTTAGATAAAGAATATGAAACTGATTTTGTTGAAGTAGACAGTCAATATAGTAAAATAGTAGAATTTGATAAAAATGCCAAAAAAGCTGAAAAGAAAGAAATGTTAGAAGAAGCAAAAGAAAACTATGTTGAAAATGACAAAATGATTACAGATGAAGTAAAAAGCAAAGTTAAAAATGCTAAATTAATTAAAGACCTTAAGAAAAAGGATTCTGCCAAAGAAATTGTATATACAGCAAGACAGATAGAAACAGAAAATGAAACATATGCATATCCTGTAATAAACCTTGAATCAAAAGATATAGATGATATTAATAATGAAATAAAAGAAAAATATGGATTTTACAATTTAAATGAAATCTTAGAAGACTCATTTGGAGAATGTGAAGAAATAGGTTATAAATATTTTATTAATAAAAACTATTTATCATTATTAGTATATACTGGTGGTAATAGTAGCCTATGGTGTGATATTTATAATATTGATTTGGATTCATTATCAGAAGTATCTGATTCAGCATTAATAGGAGAGTATGAGCTAGATGTATCTGAAATAAAGAAAAAGGCAGTAGAAGCAGTAGATAAAAAATTTGAAGAAGTTAAAAATAGTGAAAAATCACTTTGGAGTGTTAGCCTTGATTATGAAGCAGAATATTCAAAATGGAAATCAGAATTAGAAGAATCAATTAAAAAGTTAGAAAATATTTATATTGATGAAAATGGAGATATTTGCATGTTAGCAGAGCTTCAACATTTTGGAGGACAATACTCATGCACAAAAACAATTATTATAAATCTTTCCGATTATTCGGTTAGTGAATTTGAATATGCAAAAATAATTTCATCTCCATCAAGAAAAGTACAGAATTCAAGCAGTAATACCAATGTAAATACCAACGCAAATACGAATAATGGTACTCAAAATACAACAGCTCAGAATTCAACTACTCAAAATAGTTCAAATGACAAACTTACAACTCCTAATGCTATAACATCTGATGAAGCTATTAAATTAGCACAAAAAGTTTTTGGAACAACAGCAGAAGAAACAGGTTTTGAAATTGGATATAGCTATGCATGTTGGGTTAAAGATCAAAATGGAAAAGAATATTATGTCATAGATATGAGGTGGTTTAATGGTACAAATTGGTCTTGGATAGGAGCTGTATGTGTAGCAGTTGATGGTAAATCATATAAACAACTAGATATGCCACCAAGTTTCGAAAATGGAGATACAGTAACTAATATGTTAGATGGAGGAAATTTCTAAAAGATAATTTTGTTTGCTCTCCTTTTACAAAGAGAGCAAACAAAATATTAAAAAATACTTGCTTTTATATAAGATATTTGATATTATTCAAAAGTACATATGCCGATGTGGCGGAATTGGCAGACGCACATGACTCAAAATCATGCGGGAAACCATGTGGGTTCGAGTCCCACCATCGGTACCAGTAATTGCTATCATTAATAAAAAATAAGAGAGGTGTTATTTATGTATGATTTTATTCCTTTTATTTTGGGAGGTTTGATGTTTGTTTTAGGATTGATAATGGCTATAAATCCCAAAGGTTCAACAAAAAAAGAATTACAAAATGATGAAAAAATGGTTGCAAAAACTAAGAAAAATGGGTTTATTGTAATTGCCTGTGGTATTTCTCTTTTTGTCATAGGAATAATTGGTCTTTTTTTAAGAAAGATGTAAAAAACACAATCAATATATATAGCTAGGTAAGGTTTCTTATCTAGTTTTTTAATAGTTATAAAAAATGTGATATAGTTTATAATAATGAAAATTTGGAATATACAAAGGAGAAAAATGGAAATTCAAGTAGAACTATTTAATAATCAAGAATATGTTCTTATTAATAAATATATTTTTAAAGGAGAAGAAATATATTATTTTGGAAACCTTAAAGGAGAAATATATTGTACTAAAGAAGCTGATAAATATATTTCAGTTACTGATACATACAAAAACTATTTATTAAAAAATGTTTTAGGATCAGCGACTCTTAAAATGAATAGACGTTTTTATAGTAAACAAATAACAGGTGAATTGTTTAATGCATTGAGAGCAATAACAAACAATACAAAATATATAGTTGCTAGCAAAAAAATATCTCCAGAATTAAGAGAAAAAATAATTAGTGAGCAAAAAGAAGTTTTTCAAAATGCCAAACAAAAGTTAGGTATGAATTTTAATGAAGAACAAGTAAATACTGTTATTGAAGAAACAGAATATAGAAGAATTCCAAATAAAATAGCAAATTATTTTGGAATGCATTTCCCTTTATTGTATACTATTATTTATGCAGATATGGTAATTAATAAATGGAATGATATACACTCAAAAAGAACACGATTCCATGAAGCAATTCACGCACAAACAGGAGAAAGTTCAATAATTTACTATCTGTGTTTTTTAACAGGACTATTAGAAGGTCAAACTGAAAATTTAACGGAAGCTTTTTATGGAAAACAAGTATCTCATGGAAAAAGATACTTAGGTAAGAATAGTTCTGGAGAAGCATTTTTTAATTTTTCAGGTGATGCTGGATATGAAGAGTTATTATCTATAATTCAACAAATGGAAGTAGCAACTGGCCAAAAATCGTATGACAGTATTGTAAATGGAGATCTATCATTTGAAGTAGATTTTATAAATAAATACGGATTACGTAATTTTATATATTTAGCTGGTAAAACAAATACTATAAAAAATCAAATTTCATCTCCTAAAGGATTTCAAGATTTGGAAATATTAGCTAATACACAAGATAGACTGCTTCAAATGGTTTTTGATAAAGACTTTGAAGATATTCATTCCTTAAAAGATGCAGAGAATTATTTTGAAAAACTAAGAAATTTTGAAAGAGTAAGAGCAAAAGTATATTATAATGGAGAAAAAGAAAATAAAAAATATAGTGGAGATATAGTTTATAAACAGTATTATGAACAAAAATATAAAGAGGCTAAACAACTTTTAGAAAATTTAGGAATTTCTGAAGAAGAAATAGAAAGAAGATTAGAATCCTATAAATATCAATCACAGTGGTTTTGGCCAGAAGAAAAAGGTATGGATTATGCAAAAAAAGAGTTTGCACGAGCAATTTACAATGATAATAGAGGAAAAGATTCTTATAATTTAGAAGATTATACACTTGTAAAAGTTACAAGAAAAACAGGAAAAATTGATTATTATGTAATAAAAAATAATAAAATATATACACCTACATTTGACATAGATGAAGACACAGGACAAGCACAATTTGGATTATTGATTAGAGAAATAGATTCACTTTTAGTAGAGGAGATGGCGGGAAGCAAGATAGAAGAGATACCTAATCCAATGACAAGACAAGAGATAGAAAAAGAATTTGAAATCATTGCTCAAATAGAAGAGAAGGCCAATTTAAATGAACCAAGTCCAGAACAAAGCTTGGTTCCAGCAAAAAAAGAAAATGTTTTTAAAAGAGTATTTAATAAAATAAAAAATTTATTTGCAAATCAAAAACTGCTTAAACAAGATGAGAGTCCGCCAGAAGGGGAATCAGGAGAAAAAGAAGAACGGATATCCTTCTTGGGATATGAGAAATTATTCTGAGGAAGAACAAAAAAGAGCTCAAGAACCTGTTTCTATAGCTAAAAAACAAGTACCATCTGAAACACTGGATAAAAGTGAAAGCGACCAAAGAATGAATGAAGAAGCTTAAATTATTAAGGAGAAAAAGCGTATGAATCAGAATAAAAATGTATTTTCAGAGGTATACAGTGTATTAATGGCATTAGGAGAAAAATACATATCAAAAATTCCAAATGATATAATAGCCAAAATTGAAAGAAGAAAAAATGATGATTATATTCCTAACATTGACAGACAAAAAGCGCTAAATGAACAAAATATTAGTAAAAAAGCAATTTCTGTAATATGTTATTTACATTTAAAATATTGGTGCAATTCAGAAGAAGAACGAAAAAGATTATATAAGATTTTACAGGGCAATGAAGAAAATGAGCTTAAAAGAACATATGAAATAATGTTTAAAAAGATATAATAAATAAAGGAGAGAGAATATGGCTGAATATGTAAGAGGAAAATATAATAATGGTGCATCAATAGATATATCTAGCATACCTGAAGATGAGCTTAAAGTTGCAATTAAAGATTGGTCTCAAGGCTATAAATCTATGGAAGATTTTTTATGGAAATGTTATAATAATGGACTTGAAACATTCGGAACCAATATGGGACCATTAACATATGTAGATTTCAATTTAGAAGGTTCTAAAAAAAGTCAACTCTGCAAAATGATTTGCGCAACTTTAAAAGAAACAAATTCATCAATATCATTTTCACATGGTGTTGTTAATCCACTATCGAGTGATTCAATGGATATGCATAGAATAGGAGTATTAAAATTAGAATGTAGCAAAGATGAAAGTAATCAATTTATAAACAATTTATCAGCAATAATTGAAAGCGGAGAAGAGCCACCTGAAGAAAAATTAGCTGAAGATATATTTGAGTTAGCTTCATTTTTTATAGACAAAAAATCTGATATACATTCATTCATGATAGAGAGCCTTGATGATGGAAAATATAATTTTATCATTAGACCATCACAGTATTTACTATTTTCAAGAAAACTAGATACTTTTTTTAGCAATTTAGGAATGGTACCTAGCTTTAGTAGAAGTTTTAGGCTTATTGGATGGGAGATTCCTTCAGATAATGTTCAAGATTTAATGGCAAAAGTAAGAACTATTAAAGAAAGCTTTTTAGAAAATCAAAGTGAGTGTTTAGAATTACCTAAGAAAATAGAAGACGGAATGGAATTTTATACTATTTATAATATAAAAAAATCGAGATTTGGAGATAGTGTTCAAGGGAAACAAAAGCTGCAAGAATGGCTAGATAAAGCTAGAGAGCTCTTTGAGAAATGCGGAAATAACAACAGTTTTAAAGATTATTTTGATTGGCTATATTCAGAGGAAGAACCAGAAAACGCATTATCAAAATCTATAGAAGAAATGACAGGATATGGAGATACTACTATGAGTCAAGTAACTAATGGAGGAGCAATGTTAGGCGAAGATAAAAATATTGAAGATAGAGAAGATGATTCAGAACTAAAAAAACAATAGTTCTAATGCGTTATTTTAAAATAGTAATTTTCAAAAAATATCCTCATATAATATACAAATTATATAAATGGAGGATATATGAAAAAAATATTAATTATTTCAATGTTAGTTTTCATTATTTCAAGCATTCACGTTAATGCGGTAGAACCAACATCACAAGACAATTATGAAGGAATTGATGTAAGCGCATGGCAAGGATATATTGATTTTGAAAAAGTAAAAAATGCCGGAATAGATATAGTTTATATTGAAGCAACCATAGGAAAAGAATATATAGATCCATATTTTGAATTAGATTATGAGAATGCAAAATTAAATGGCTTGAAAGTAGGTGTATATCACTATCTCACAGCTAGAAGTATAACTGAAGCCAAACAAGAGGCAAGATTTTTTGCATCTTCTATATCAGGAAAAAATATAGATTGCAAGCTAGCAATGGACTTTGAAGATTTCGGAGATTTAAGTAATAATGATGTAAATGATATATCAATTGCATTTTTAGAAGAATTAGAAAATTTAACAGGTAAAGAAACAATTATATATAGTGATTTATATAATAGTCAAAATGTATTTGAATTACCAAAAAAATATCCATTATGGATAGCATATTATGGCCCTAATATGAATCTTCAAGATTTTACATGTAATTGGAAGACGTGGGAGGGAAGACAATATACTGATATTGGAAATATTCAAGGAATTCAAGGATATATTGATCGAGATATATTTACAAAGGAAATTTTATTAAATGATAATTCAGAAATAAAAAAAGTAACATCAGAATTTATTGAAACAAATCCATCAGATAGAATTGAATATATAGTAAAATATGGAGATACACTTTGGCAAATTGCAAATGACTATAATACAAGTATAGCTGAAATTGCAAATTTAAACATGATAGGTAATCCAAACTTAATATATGCAGGGCAAAGATTGACAATAATTACAAATACCAACTATGAAAAAATAGCTGGAGTTGGTAAAAGTTTTTATACAGTAATTCAAGGTGACACATTATATAATATAGCAATTAAATTTAATACAACAGTTGAAAATATAGTACAAATTAACCAAATAAAAAATCCAAACTTAATATATATAGGGCAAAGGCTTAGAATATAACAAAATTATTAAATTTAAAATAAAAAATTTTAATTGAGCCAAAATAATATTTACATTAAACGAGATAAAAGTTATAATAATATGTGAAATTTCAAAAAAAGAGGTAACTTATGCAAAAAATATATCTCGTTCTTACACATACGGGAACTCTATTATCAAATTTAATAAAACTATATACAAAAAATGATTATTCTCATGTTTCAATTGCATTTGATGAAGATTTAGATGAAATGTATTCTTTTGGAAGATTATTTACTTATAATGCCTTCATTGGAGGTTTAGTTAGAGAATATCTTTATAAAGGTACATTTAAAAGATTTAAAAAAACGACCACATCAATATATTCAATAGATGTTTCAGACATACAATATGATGAAATAAAAAAAGTGGTATTAAAAATGTATGAAAGAAGAAGAAATTATAAATTTAATTTTTGGGGAGTATTTTTTGTAATGTTCAACAAAAAAATCAAGAGAAAAAATGCATTATATTGTGCTGAATTTGTAAAATATGCTCTAGCTTCTGGAAATGTAAATGTAAAGAATTTGCCTGAAATAATAAAACCAGAAGATTTTAAACAATTAAAAGATGCAAGATTAATATATAAAGGTTTATTAAAAGAATATAAAAATAGAATAAGAGCTATAGAAGCACCTGCTGAAATATCTACACAGATTGAATCAATAATTAGAACAAAAGCTGCTGTTTAAGATTAAAAATCTCCTTTTAGGGTATAATAAATACATACCATAAGAGGAGGTTTTTATATTTATGGAAGAGAATAATCAAACAATCAGATGTACAGTACAAAGTTGTAAATATAATGGAATTGAAAATCCATATTGTAAGCTAGAACAAATAACTGTAAAGCCTTTTCCAGATACTACATCTAGAAAAGAAGATGAAACTATATGTTCAAATTATAAAAATGCACATTAAAAATGGGATGATAAATATTCATCCCATAAACTTTATTTTTTCTTTTTAACTTCATTAATATTTTCTTTCCTTCTATCTGATTTGCGTCTTTCATTATCAACGCTTGAATTTTTCGTTCTTCTATCTTTTTTACGTCTTTCATCAAAAAGATCTCCATCGTGGTTCATAACTATCATTTATAATCACCTCTCATTTGTATTCTATAAATTTATAATGGTAGTATAACATAACAATAAAAAATTAGCAACTTGACAAAAAAAAATATAAGAAATAAAATTAAAAAGGTAAAAATAATAAATAAAGGGAGGTAATTATATGCCACTAGTTACAACTAAAGAAATGTTTGAAAAATCAATGAAAGAACACTATGCAATAGGAGCATTTAATATTAATAATATGGAATTTATACAAGCAATTACAGAAGCTGCAAATGAAGCAAAATCTCCAGTAATTTTGCAAGTTTCATCAAGTGCTATAAAATATGCAGGAATAAAATATTTGATGAAAATGGTAGAAGCAGCTGTAGAATCGACTGATATACCAATTGCATTACATTTGGATCATGGACCAGATTTTGAAACATGCAAAATGTGTATTGATAATGGTTTTACATCTGTTATGATTGATGCTTCTTCAAAAGAATTTGAAGAGAATATTAGAATAACAAAGGAAGTTGTAGATTATGCACATAGCCATGGAGTTGTTGTTGAAGCCGAACTTGGAACACTTGCAGGTGTAGAAGATGAAGTTAGTGTTGAATCAGATGATGCAAAATATACAAACCCAGATCAAGCATATGAATTTGTTCAAAGAACAGGATGTGATTCACTAGCAATTGCTATAGGGACAAGCCATGGAGCTTATAAATTTAAAGGTGATGCTAAACTAAGATTTGATATATTAGCAAAAGTAAAAGAAAAATTACCAAATACACCTATTGTTTTACATGGAGCCTCAAGTGTAATACCTAGATTAGTTGATATGTGTAATGAAAATGGTGCAAATATTCCTGGAGCCAAAGGTTGCCCAGATGAAATGTTAAAACAAGCAGGAGAAAATGGTGTATCAAAAATTAATGTTGATACTGATTTGCGTTTAGCAATGACTGCACAAATAAGAAGAGTATTTAATGAATCTCCAGAAGTATTTGACCCTAGAAAATATCTAGGTGCAGCAAGAACAGAAATAAAAGAAACTGTTTCACATAAAATAAATGATGTATTTTGTAGTGCAAACAAAGCATAGAAAAAAGCCATTACTTTTTCATAAAAAAGTAATGGCTTTTTTCTATTTAAAATCATTTTGATGTCTCTTAATATACATTTGATCATCTTTTTTCTTTAAATCTTCACGTTTATCATAAAGTTTTTTGCCTTTTCCGATACCTAATTCTATTTTAACAATAGATCCACTAAAATAAGCTGAAATAGGAACTAGAGAAACACCTTGTTGCTTAACCTGTCCAAATAATTTATTAATTTCGTGTTTATGTAATAATAAGCGACGTGTTCGTAAAGGATCTTTATTATATATATTTCCAAATTCATATGGACTAATATGGATACCATAAACAAATATTTCGCCGTTTTTAATAATAGCATATGAATCTTTTAAATTAATTTTCCCATTTCTTATTGATTTAATTTCAGTACCTGTAAGTTCAATACCAGCTTCAATTTTATCCTTTATATCATAGTTGTGATAAGCATTTGGATTTTTTGCAATTATTTTTCTTTCCATTCTAAATACTCCTAAAAAATTTACAATTACAATTATAACATAAAAATTAAGGTATTGGAACAATTAATGTTCTAATACCCTAATTTTTCTAATAGTACTCAACATTTTTCGAAAAAGATTTTTAAGAAAAATGTAAAATACTATTAATGTTTTGTATTATTTGTTTGTGATGCATAATACCAAACTAGTCCTACTATTAAAACTGCAACAACTGCAAGCATAATCCACATCCACATAGTAGCATTTCTAGATGCTGTAGTAGGGGAATTAGCGGTTGTTTTAGTAGTATTATAATTTCCAGTTAAATTTTCTGTTGTTGTTTGATTTGATGTAATTACATTTGCCATATCATTAGTAGTTTCTCTTACATTATTTCCAATGTTTTCTATATTATCTTTAGTATCATCTGCAGCGTTTTTCATATTATCTCTTGCTTTATCAGTACTATCCATCATTTGATTTTTAGCATCTTCTGCATAATCTTTCATCATGTCTCCAGCACTTTGTGCAGTATTTTGCATTGAATTTGCAGTATCTTTTAGGTCATCTTTAAAATCTTCTGTTGCATAAACTGTACTTATCAGAGAAAAGAATATTACAGATAAAAAAGTAAATATAATTATTTTATTTTTCATAGTAAACCTCCAAATTAAATTCATAATCTAAATTTAGTATTTACATTGAAAACAAAAATATGCAAAAAAAAAAGAACGTTTTTATTAAAACGCTCTCTATATTTTAAAAAAATTATTTTTTCATTCGAATTAATATTGCAATTGCTAAAAATATTAATAAAACTCCAATTGCGATTAAAACAAGTGATAAAGCATTAGAAATACCTAAATCTGTATTGTCAACTCCTGTTGTAGTAGTATTTGTAGTAGTACTTTGAGCATTTGTAGAAGTTTGAGATTTTACTCTGTTTCCAGATGAAGTATTTGTATTTTCTTCGTCTTCACCATCATCTTCTTCATCTTCATAAGAATTTGAAACATCTTCATCTAAATCTTCATCATCATCAAGCGTCCTTGAAGTAGTAGCAGCAAAGCTTATGTTACAAATTATTAAAGATATTACAAAAATTAAAACAAATATTTTTTTCAAATTAGACATATTATTAAAAACCTTTCTTAAAATATATATAATAATATCAATAATAAATCAAAAAATCAATCCTGAGCATCAAAAATTAAAGAAATAATATAATTACATAATTTTTCTTCTGAAATGCTACTATTTGAGGTCAGCCACCACATTAAAATAGAAGTAACAGCACCAGAGAAAAACTCAGCTCTTACAGAGATTGGTATTTCATTTCTACCATTTTGTTTTTCTTCTTTTTCAATAATATTTGAAATATGTGTAATTGCAGAATTATGAAAAATATTCATAATAACAGCACTGTAATTGTTTTTCATAACATTTTTATAAAATTGTTTGTTAGAACCAAGATAATTTAAAAGATTCATAACAAGTCCAGTATAAAAATCTTTAGGAGATGAATAATCAGAAACATTAAAACCTGATAATAATTCATTTTCTACATCTTTAATAACATAATCTAATAATTCATATTTATCAGAAAAATGGCTATAGAAAGTTGTTCGATGAATCATAGCTAAATTACAAATATCATTTACGCGAATAATATCAAAAGAATTTTTACTTAATAATTCAAGTAAAGCATCTTTTAATAATTTATAAGTTCTAAGAGTTCTTAAATCAGACATATATTTTTCCTCTTTCTAGTTAAAATAATAAATTATCTAGCAGAAATAGATAATTACAACTAATATTATAATAATACAATAATCTACAAAAGTAAAGATAATCTACAAAAGTATATACAAAAATAAAAAAATGTAGAATATCTTTAATATAAGGCAAATTTGTAGTTGTAAAATATAAAAATCAGTTTATAATTATAAAATGGAAAAAGAAGGAAAGGAGTTTATTGATAATGTCTAGAATATCTAAATTTGTATGCAAACATAAAACAATTGTAATAATAATAGCTTTATTGTTATTAATACCTTCAATAATTGGATATAAGGCAACAAGAGTAAATTATGACATTTTGGTATATCTCCCAGAAGAGATAGAAACTATGCAAGGTGAAAACATATTATCAGATGAATTTAAAATGGGTGGATTTTCAATTATTTTGCTAGATAATATGAAAACAAAAGACATAATAAATTTAGAAAAAGAAATTAAAAAAATAGATAATGTGGAAAAAGTATTAAGCGCTTCAGATTTAATTGGAAGTAATATTCCTATGGAAGTGATTCCAGATGAAATAAAAGGAAAACTATATAAAAATGGAAATACATTAATGCTTGTAACTTTTAAAGATGCAATTTCATCAGAAAGCACTATGGATACAGTTCAAAAATTAAGAGAAATTACAGATAAAAGGTGCAAAATAAGTGGTATGACAGCAACATTAATTGATACAAAAGATTTATCTGAATCAGAAATGCTTTCATATGTAATAATTGCAGCTTTACTATGTTTAGTAATACTGCAAATTGCATTAGATTCGTTTGTATCACCAATTTTATTGCTTATCAATATAGGAATTGCTATTTTATATAATATGGGAACAAATGTATTTTTAGGCGAAATATCATATATTACAAAAGCAATAAGTGCAGTATTGCAATTGGGAGTAACAATGGATTTTGCAATATTCCTATATCATAGTTATACAGCTAAGAAACAAGAATATGATACAAAAGAAAAAGCTATGGAAAGTGCAATTTCACAAACATTTTCCGCAGTACTTGGTAGTTCACTAACTACAATTGCTGGTTTCTTAGCATTATGTAGTATGAGTTTAACACTTGGAAAAGATATAGGAATTGTTATGGCAAAAGGTGTCTTGTTCGGAATAATCACTGTTGTAACAGTATTGCCAGCTTTAATATTACAGTTTGATGGATTAATTGAAAAAACAAAACACAGAGAATTCTTACCAAAATTTACAAAACTATCAAATTTTATAATTAAACACTACATAGTAGCATTAATAATATTTGTAATAATCATGCCAATTGCATGGTATTGTCAAAATAATACAAAAGTTTATTATAAGCTTGATGCTTCACTACCAGATTCATTGCCAAGTATTTCTGCTAACAAAGAATTACATGACAAGTTTGGATTAACATCTGAAGCAATGATAATTGTAGATAAAGACTTAGAAAATTATAAAATTAACGAAATGCTTGCAAAGATAGAAAAAATAGATGGAGTAGATTTTACACTATCTTATTCAAAAATTGGAACTTATGTGCCTGAAGAAATTTTATCAGATGAAGTAAAAGAAATATTTGAAAGTGATAATTACAAAATGATTTTAGTAAGTTCAAAATATGAAGTTGCTTCAAATGAATTAAATAATCAAATAAATGAAATAAATAAAATAGTTAAGGAATATGATAAAAATGGAATGTTTGTTGGAGAAGGACCTCTGATGAAAGATTTAGTAGAAATTAGCAATCATGACTTTAATAGTGTAAACACAGTTTCAATAGGTATTATTTTTATTATCATGATTATAGTTTTAAGTTCAATATCATTACCTATTATATTAATTTTAGTTATTGAGTGTGCAATATTTATAAACATGGGAGCTCCTTATTTAATGGGAAATACGATTCCATTTATTTCATCAATAGTAATTGGAACAATTCAACTTGGAGCAACAATTGATTATGCAATTTTAATAACAACAAAATATATTAATTTCAGAAAAGAAGGGAAAGATAAAAAAAGTAGTGCTACAGAAGCATTAGAAAGTTCAATTAGTTCAGTTATGGTAAGTGGCTTATGTTTCTTTGGAGCAACATTTGGAGTTGGCATGTTTTCAAAAATTGAGTTAATTGGATCATTATGTGAAATGATGGCCCGTGGAGCAATAATAAGTGTAATAGTTGTAATTACAATGTTACCAGCATTCTTATTATTGTTTGATAAAATAATTTGTAAAACAACAAGAAAAATGAAAGGAGTGTAAATATGCTAAATAGTGTAAAAAAATTTTCAGCAGGTTTATTAATTGGAACAATGTTAATGTATTGCTTGCCAGTTATGGCTTTTACAAAGGATGAAACTGTATATTCAAATGCCAAAAGTAATGGGGAAAAATACAAATCGATAGTTGCAGAACATCTTGAAAACATAGATGATGAAAAAATATTAAAAGATATGACAGATCTTATAAATATTGAAAACACAAATGGAGATGAAAAATATACTCAAAATGGAAGTATTATAACTTGGGAAGCAAATTCAAATGATATTTACTACAAAGGAGAAACTGAAAAAGAATTACCAGTTTTAGTGTCAGTTGAATATGAACTAGATGGAGAAAAAATTAATAGCAGTGATATTGGTGGGAAAACAGGTAATGTAAAAGTAATAATAAAAACAAAGAATAATCAAGAACATAGTATTTGGATGAATGGACAATATGTAAAAATGTATACACCATTTGTAGTTGCAATTGGAACATATATTAATAATGAAAAAATAGAGAATATAGAAATAAAAAATGGTAAAATAATAGATGATGGCACAAAAACATTTATAGTTGGACTTGCATTTCCAGGCTTACAAGAAAGTTTAAATATAACTAAAAATGCTTTTGAAATACCAGAATCAATTGAGATAACAATGTGCGCAAAAGATTTTGAAATGAATAATATAATTACTTATATTACACCACTTAAAATAAATGATGAAAATCTAGATTTAATGAAAAATTTAAACGATATCTATTCAAAAGTTGATCAATTACAATCAGCAAGTAAAAAAATAGAAGAAGGTGCAAATACATTAGCACAAGGAACTTTAGAATATTACGAAAAATCACAAGAATTTAACAGTGCTGTAGGTCAATTTTCAAATGGTGTAAGTACAGCAAATTCAAGCTACTTGCAGATAAATAATGGGATAAATCAAATTGATGCAAATTCTCAAAAATTACAAGCAGGTTCAAAAAAATTATATGATGGAACAGAACAGTTAAGCCAAGGTGCTACATATATGAAACAAAGAGTTGACTCATCAACAGGAGATATTGACAGATTAGTATATGGCGCTGGAAGTGTAGCTAATGGATTAAAGACAATTGAAGATGGAATCAAAGAAGAAATAAATAATCAAAATCAAGAAATTGTACAAAATTTAACATCTTTAATGACAGTTGAATTAACTAAAGCAGGAGAATTACAAGCAGAAAATCAAAAACTTAAAGAAATTGCAGATGCTGCTGAAGATGAAGAAACAAAACAAACATTATTGGGAATAATAGAAAATAATACTAAAATTGCAGGAGAATTACAAACAAATGCACAAGGATATAAACAATTAATTGAAACCATAAATACACAAACAAAAACAAAATTACAAACACTATATGAAGGTATAGATAGTGCTAAAAATGGAGCAGAGCAGGTGAGTCAGGGAACTCAAATGATAAAAGAAAATATGTATGAATTGTCAGGTGGATTAGGTACAATGATAGCTGGTACTAATCAATTATCAGCAGGAGCAAAAGAATTAACAAATGGAAGTGCTCAATTAGCAGCTGGAACAAGACAGATTAAAACAGGATCTAATCAAATGAAATCAGGTTTGGATACATTACAAACAAGTGCAAATACTATATACAATTATGATACCCAATTAACAGAGGGAGCTAAAACAATTTACGAGGGAGCAGAACAATTATCAAATGGAATTCACGAATTTAATGAAAATGGTATTAAACCTATATGTGATTTTCTAAACAAAGATATTAGAGATGTTTCTTTAAGAGCACAAAAATTACAAGAATTAGCAGACAAATACAATACATTTACTGTAGAAAATAGTGAAGTTGAAAGTAGGGTTAAATTTATAACAATAATAGATTCAATAAAAAACAATGAGGATAATCTAAGTCAAGAAGAATTGGATAAAAAGCCTGCAAAATAGTTAGTACTGAGTAAAAAGACAAAAAATTGATAATAATTATTGTAAATCAAAAAAGTTTAATATATAATATTATATATTAAAAATGAGGGAGTAATTAGTACTTAAAAAGTGCAATATAGCCAACATTCTCGATTTTTATAATCTGGTTATATTTTAAATAATGAGACTCGTTTGCAAAATAAATGCAAACAAGTCTTTTTTTATGTAAGAAGTCTTTTTGCAAAATAAGGAGGTATGGGAAAGTTGAAAGAATACTTAAAAGAAAGTAAAGAAGTTCTTAGAGAACTTAATTCTACAGAAAATGGTATAACCCAGAAAGAAGCTACAATAAGGCTTGAAAAAAATGGAAAAAATAAATTAAAAGAACTACCAAGAGATGGAATGGTAAAAAAATTTATAAAATCATTATTAGATCCAATGATAATAATGCTTATAGCAGCAGCAATTATATCAGCAGTAACTTCGATTGCAAGTGGAGATGGATTTGCCGATGTATTTATAATATTATTTGTTGTTATAATAAACACTATTTTAGGTCTAGTACAAGAAAGCAAAGCTGAACATGCAATTGATTCATTAATGGAAATGACAAAAGCAACTTCAAAAACAATTAGAGATGGAGTAATTAAAAACATAAAAAGCGAAGATATAGTTGTAGGTGATGTTATTGTTTTAGAGGCTGGAGATGCTGTTCCTGCAGATTGTAGAATATTAGAATCATATAGTATGAAAGTTGAAGAAGCAGCACTTACAGGAGAGTCAGTTCCTGTAAGTAAAATTGTAGATTTAATTAATTTAGAAGATACTACAAAAGACATTCCACTAGGTGACAGAACTAATATGTTATATAGTGGAAGTACTATAAGTTATGGTAGAGGAAAAGCAGTAGTTGTAAGTACTGGAATGGATACTGAAATGGGAAAAATAGCAGATGCTTTGCAAAGTGCAAAAGAGAGTAAAACACCATTACAAAAGAAAATGTCTGAAATTTCAAAAGTATTAACTAAATTAGTAATTGCAATAAGTGTTTTTGTATTTATATTTGGAATAATTAAAACAGGAGATATATCAGGGCAACATATACTAGATACATTTTTAGTTGCTGTTGCACTTGCAGTTGCAGCAATTCCAGAAGGCCTTCCTGCAATAGTTACAATAGTATTATCTATGGGTGTAACATCAATGTCAAAGAGACAAGCATTGATTAGAAAACTTAATGCAGTTGAAACTTTAGGATGTACACAAGTTATATGTACAGATAAAACTGGAACACTTACACAAAATAAAATGACAGTTACAAAAGCTGAAACAAATGATGAAAAACTATTAGCTACAGCAATGGCTTTATGTTCAGATGCAACGATTAAGCAAGGTGATAAAGAAGCAATTGGAGAACCTACAGAAGCGGCTTTAGTAAATTATGCAAATAAATTAGAATTACCTAAATATAAATTATCAGCAGAAATGCCAAGAGTCGGAGAAGTTCCTTTTGATTCTATGAGAAAAATGATGACAACAGTTCATAAAAAAGAAGTTGGATATATTCAATATACAAAAGGTGCTTGTGAAATTTTACTTGCAAGATCAACTAAATATTTAGATGAAAACAATAAAGTTGTTCCTTTAACTGATGAAATTAAGGAAAAGATAAAAAAACTAAATAAAGAATACGCAGATCAGGCTCTTCGAGTTCTTGGCGCAGCATACAGAGAATATGATAATGTTCCACAAAAAATTGATAGTGAAAGCTTAGAAAATGATTTGATATTTATAGGATTTGTTGGAATGATTGATCCATGTAGACCAGAGGTGTTTGATGCTATCAATAACTGTAGAAGTGCAGGAATTAGAGTTATAATGATTACAGGAGACCATATAGATACTGCAACTGCAATAGGAAAAGACTTGAAAATCATCAAAGAAGCAAATGAAGCAATTACAGGAAATTCTTTAGATGGATTAACAGATGAGGAGTTAATAGAAGTCGTAAAAACTCATTCTGTGTTTGCTAGAGTTCAACCTGAACATAAAACTAAAATTGTAAAAGCACTACAATCACAAAATCAAGTAGTTGCAATGACAGGTGATGGCGTAAATGATGCCCCTTCTATTAAAGAAGCAGATATTGGTGTAAGTATGGGAATTACAGGAACTGATGTTACAAAAGGTGCATCTGATATGGTATTAGCAGATGATAATTTTGCAACAATAGTAAATGCAGTACAAGAAGGAAGAAAAATATATGACAATATAAGAAAAGTATTACAATTTCAACTAGCAACAAATGCAGCAGAAGTTATTTATGTGTTTATGGCCTCTGCATTTGGAGTAAGTATTGTTACACCAGCTCAACTTTTATGGATAAATATGATAACTGATAGTACACCAGGACTAGCCTTAGGTATGGAAAAAGCAGAAGGTGATGTCATGAAGAGAAAACCACGTAATTCTAATGAAAGTGTATTTGCACATGGCGCCGGTTTTGCGACTATTACACATGGATTATGTATGGCAATAATAGTTGTGGTTTCATTTTTTATAGGTCAATTTATGGAATTAAGAAAATTTGGATTTTTTGAATCAGCAGATGGAATGACAATGGCATTCTTAACAGCTAATTTAGTTGAAATATTTTATGCAATTTCAATGAGGTCACAAAAGGATTCAATTCTAACTATGAAAACTAGAAACCCATGGTTATTAGGTTCATTTGCATTAAGTATTATATTTACATTAGGAGTAATATATATTCCTATATTATCAAAATTATTTGGTCTAACTCATATAAATATTAAAGAATTCTTTGTTGCATTTGGACTTGCATTTGCAGTTTTACCTATAACAGAAATATTTAAATTTTTCCAAAGAAGAATCTTTAAAAAATAATTAGCATTGCCAAAATAATAAAAATTTGATAAAATAGAAACTGTGAATATTTGTTACAGGAGTAAGAAATGGAAAACAATCTTTTATTAGTAGTAAATCCTGTTGCAGGAAATGGAAATATTAAAAAAGATATTCCACAAATAGTTAATAACTTTGAAAAGTCAGGTTATAATGTTCAAACAGAATATACTACTATAGAAAATAATGCTGAAATTATTGTAGAAGCAAAAGCAAAAGATGGAGAAGTAGTTGTTGCAATAGGTGGAGACGGAACTTTAAATGAAGTTGTAAATGGTATTATAAAAAGTAACAAAAACGTAAAAATAGGTTTTATTCCATTTGGTACAACAAATGATTTTGCAAAATCTTTAAATATACCTTCAGATAGGTTTACATTATCTAAAAAAATTAATAATGCAATAGAAAAATCTTGTGATACAGGGGTTTTTAATGGTAAATATTTTAATTATGTGTCAGCATTTGGAACATTTGCAAATACTTCGTTTTCAACAGAAAGAGAATTAAAAAATAAATTTGGCAGATTAGCATATCTTAGTAAAGGAACAAAGGATTTTTTAGAAGAAGAAAATGTTGCACATCTTAAAATAACTACAGATGAGGAAACTTTTGAAGATGATTTTGAATTTGTAAGTATTAGCAATTCTCAATATATTGGTGGATTCAAAATGTTTAAAAATGATGAGTTTTGCTATAATGATGGAAAATTTGAAGTGATTCTAATTAAGAAAACAAAAAATAAAGCAGAGCTTCTTAAAACATATACAGGTTTAATAAATCATATTAGGGACAAAAATGTAATTTTTTTTAAAACATCAAATCTAAAAATCGAAACCAATCAAAATATGTTTTGGTCATTAGATGGAGAAAAAGAAGAAACAACTGGAAATATTGAGATTAACAATATTAATAATAATATATATTTTTTAACACTAGAAAATAAAGTTGGAAGGAAATAAAATGATTAATTTGCTATTTGGCGGAAATAGTAAAGTGTTTGATGGTGCACTAACAGAATTAATATCTATTACAAATAAGACATCAGAACCTATTAATTGCTACATTTTCACTATGGATGCGACAAATCTAAAACCAGAATATACAAGTATTTCTGAAGAAGATTGTAAATTTTTAGATGAAGTTGTAAAAAGTAAAAATAAAGAAAACAAAGTTACAAGGGTTGATGTTACAAAAATATATAAAGAACAATTTTCAGGTTCAAAAAATGAAACAGCTTATTGTACGCCATATACACTCTTAAGACTACTCGCAGATCTTGTTCCCAATATGCCAGACAAATTATTATATCTTGATTTAGATATGATGGCAGGAGGAGACATTTCAAAACTATTTAATATAGATATAGAAGAATATGAATATGCTGCAGTTAAAGAAAAGTATGGATGCTGGATTATTAGACCAGATTATATAAATGCAGGAATGTTGCTTTTGAACATGAAAAAAATTAAACAAACCAAATTACTAGAAAAAGCAAGATATAAAATTAAAAATAAAAAAAGAGAGTTCATAAAATATACAAATGCAAAGCTTTTGATAAAGATTTAGATGAATATTTATTATGGAAGGAAAAATATAAAGGAATTAAGGGGAATGAAGAAAAATAAACATTTGATACCAATTTTTTTCGCGGTAGATAATAGATATATTCCATTTTTAGCAGTTGCAATACAAAGCCTATCAGATCATGCATCACCAAAAAACATGTATATAATCAAAGTCTTATATACAGATATTAGCGAAGAAAATCAAGTAAAAATAAAAAAATATGAAAGAGAAAATATTTCAATCGAATTTGTTGATTTAACATATTATATTGATAAAATAAAAGATAAATTATATACAAGAGACTATTATTCTAAAACAACATATTTTAGACTATTTATACCAGAATTATATCCACAATATGATAAAGCATTATATTTAGATAGTGATATTACAATTTTAAGGGATGTTGCTGATCTTTATAATATAAGATTGAAAGACAATTTAGTAGCTGCAGCACCTGATGATGTAATTCAGAATATAATAGTATTTCAAGACTATGCTGAAAAAGTCGTTGGAGTATCTGATTATAGACATTACTTTAATGCAGGTATAATTGTTATGAATCTTGATGAAATGAGAAAATTTAATTTCCAAGAAAAATTCATGTATTTATTAGAAACCATAAAATTTACTGTTGCACAAGATCAAGATTATTTAAATAGATTGTGCAAGGGTAGAGTTAAGATTATAGATAATACTTGGGACAGAATGCCAATTGGTGGTGATAATATAAGAAGAGAAAATCTCAATATAATTCACTATAATTTAGCATTCAAACCATGGCATTTTGAAGATATTTTATATAAAGAATATTTTTGGGAATATGCTCAAAAGACAGAATTTTTTGATGATATCTTAAAAATTAAAGATACATATTCAGATGAGGATAAATTTAATGATAGAGAAGCAGACAAAAAATTAAGAATGCTTGCTCAAAGAGAATGTGATTGTGTAGGTGATGACAGAATAAAACCAATATTAAAATCAAATTCAGAAAGAATAAATGAAAGATCAAAGGAAAAATCAAAAGAAAGAATAGAAATTTTAACAGAAATTGAAAGACTTGAAGAAGCTGGTTTATTTGATAAAGATGCTGAAAAAGACCCACCATCTACAACACTTGAATTTGATGATGTTGACTATTTAAATGAAAAATTAACAAGTAAAGTAAAAAATATATTTGCAAATAAAACTGGTGAATACTTTTTAAAAAATATTATTAGAAATCAAAAACTTTTAATAAAAGAAATTAAAGGATTAGAAAATCTTAATAGTATAAAAGATGGAGCAGTAATTACATGTAATCACTTTAATCCATTTGATGCATTTGCAGTAGAAACTGCTTTTAGAAAATCAGAATTAGTTAAAACTAAAAGACTATATAAAGTTATAAGAGAAGGTAATTATACTAATTTCCCAGGACTATATGGATTTTTCTTCAGAAATTGTGATACATTACCTTTAAGCTCAAGTAATAAAACAATGATGGAATTTATTAGAGCAACAAAAACAATACTACAAAGAGGAGATGTAATTTTAATCTATCCAGAACAAAGTCTATGGTGGAATTATAAAAAACCAAAACCACTAAAACCAGGAGCTTTTAAAATTGCAGCCAAAAATAATGTACCAGTTGTTCCTATATTTATCACAATGAAAGATAGTGATTTAGTAGGTGATGATGGATTTAAGATTCAAGAATATACAATGCATATAGAAAAACCAATTTATCCTAAAAGTGGTGTTAATCCTAGAGATAATGCAAAAGAAATGAAAGAACTAAATTATAATCTTTGGAAAAATATTTACGAAGATTATTATAAAATTCCACTAAAATATACAACACCACCTGAAAAGATGCCTAAATATTAATAAAGGAATAAATATGAAAATAAAAAAAGAGAATATTAAAACAATATATTATACTGATGAATTGAATGATGAATTTTCTGAAGCAAAAATTGTACCTAGAAAAATCGATGAAAATTTTAAGTATAACAAAAATCCTATATGGGATTTTTGTTCTCTTTTATGCCAAAATATATTTAGTATGCCAATAAAAGTATTACATTCAAAAATTAAGTTTCATCATAAATTTATTGGAAAAGAAAAATTTAAAAAATGCAAAAAAGAGGGCTATTTTATATATTGTAACCACACACAACCCTTTGAAGATACATTTATTCCAAGTCTTGCTAACTTTCCTAAAAGAAATTTTCTAATAGTAAATCCTGAAAATATTTCTATGAAAGGTTCAGGATGGCTTGTAGAATTACTTGGTGCGGTACCAGTTCCAGGGAATAAAGGTGCAATGAAAAATTTTTTAAATGAAATTAATAAAAGAATTTGTCAAAAACATTCAATTACCATATATCCAGAAGCACATATTTGGCCTTTTTATACGGGAATTAGAAATTACAAGGCAGTTTCATTTAAATATCCAGTAAAACTAAATAAGCCATCATATGTAATAACAAATACATATCAAAAATATGGGAAAAAAATGAATAAACTACGAATTGTTTCATATGTTGATGGCCCATATTATCCGGATAAAAGTTTAAATGAAAGAGATTCATACATAGAATTAAGAAATCGTATATATAGACTTATGGTTGAAAGAAGCAAAAATAGCAATATTAGCTATATTAAATATTTACCTAAAACTTAGTAGAAATTATTCATATGGGGTGAAGTAATGGAACATTGGAGTATTGAAGATTATAATAATTATAATAATAAAAGTGCTGGAAAATCCAAGTATAGATCATATAAGACTTCAATAGATGGTCATACATTTGATAGCCAAAAAGAAGCAGAATATTATTGTGAATTAAAAAACCGATTAAAAGCTAATGATATTAGAGGTTTTTGTATACAACCTACTTTTATATTAGCTGCTGGTTTAAAATACAAGGCAGACTTCATTGTCTTCAATAATGATGGAACTCAAGAAATAATTGATGTCAAAGGGTATAAGACTAAAGAATATAATGCCAAAAAAAAGGTATTTGAAGATAAATTTGATTTAGAAATAAAAGAAATCTAAGTAGGAGACAAGATGAAAGCAAAAAAGGTAGTTCATAAATTTTTTGAACTAGATAGAAAAGATAGAAAAATGTACATGCTACAAGTAAATACAATTAGTACAATAGCAGTAGGATTATTTAAACTATTTTTTGGAATTATATATTCTTCAATATGGTTTTATATAAATGCTGTATTTTATGCAATACTAGGCTATTCAAAATATAGATCTATTAGAGATTATAGAAGAGTGAAAAAAACTAAAAATCTAAAGTCCAAAAAAAGTATAACATACAAAAATTATCTATATAATGGCTGGTTACTTGTTTTACTTGGAATAGCTTATTTTGGAATTAATTTAATAATTTTAAAAACTGGTAAAACAAATAATAATTTAAAAGGATATTTAATATACTTAACAGCAATTTTATCTATATCTAGTATTATATCTGCAATTATTAGTTTGACAATATATAATCATAAAGATGATCCAATTGTTGCAGCAGCATGCCAAGGAAATATATCAAAAGCCCTTACATCTGTAGTATTAACACAAGTTGTTTTATTAGATGAGTTTGGCCCACATACTTCAAAAATAGTTAAAATAGATGCTATAACAGGATTTATAGTTGGGCTTATAATTGTAATACTTGGTATTAGAATGATATGTAAAATTATAAAAGAACATAAGATTATATATGAAATAGAATAAGAAAGGAAATTTAAAATGAACAAATATTACTTTACTTCTGAAAGTGTAACTGAAGGACATCCAGACAAATTATGTGATAGTATATCAGATGCGATATTAGATGAATGTCTAAAACAAGACAAAAATTCAAGAGTAGCAATTGAAACATTTGCAAATGGAAATAATATTACAGTTGCAGGACAACTTACATCTACTGCTAGAATAAAGATATCAGAAATTATAAGACAAAGAATTAAAGAAATTGGTTTTGATAATGCTGAAACAGACATGGATTATAGAACATGTAATATAACTGCTGATATTGTAAAACAAAGTCCAGATATAGCAATGGGGGTTGATACAGGTGGAGCAGGTGACCAAGGAATTATGTTTGGCTATGCATGTAATGAAACAGAAGAATACATGCCTTATGCTATAAGTATGGCACATAAGCTTGCAAAAAGATTAACAGATGTGAGAAAAGAAAAAATAATTCCATATTTGAGACCAGATGGAAAAACACAAGTTACTGTTGAATATGAAAATGGAAAGCCAAAAAGAATTGAAACTATTTTAATTTCGACTCAGCATCTAGATACTGTAGAACAAGAAAAAATAAGAAAAGACATAATAGAAAAAGTAATTGATGAAACTATTCCTAGTAATATGATTGATGATAATACAAAAATATATGTAAATCCAACAGGAAGATTTGTAATTGGTGGACCTCTTGGAGATACAGGTTTAACTGGAAGAAAAATCATAGTAGATACATATGGTGGCTATGCACGCCATGGAGGAGGAGCTTTTTCAGGAAAAGATGCAAGTAAAGTTGATAGATCAGCTGCATACATGTTAAGACATATTGCTAAAAACATCGTAGCAAACGGCTTAGCAGATAAATGCGAAATACAGGTTGCATATGCAATTGGAATGGACAAACCTTTATCTATATATGTAAATACATTTGGAACTGCTAAAATGTCTGAAGAAAACATAGTAAAAATAATTGAAGAAAAATTTGATTTAACCCCAAATGGAATTATTGAATATTTGAATTTAAAAGAGCCTATTTACTCAAAAACAACGAATTATGGACATTTCGGGAAAAAAGATTTGCCATGGGAAAAAATTATTGAATTATAGTTTTATTATAAATATTAGATACGTGTTTATATAAAGACACGTATTTCATATTGTTTTAGAATCTAAGTATAGAAATTAGCAAATAGAAAGAAAGGGAAAAACATGAATTCAGAAGAGAATATCTTAGGAAAAGAGAAAATAGGGAAATTAATGCTTAAATTTTCGATACCATGTATTATATCAATGCTTGTAAACTCACTATATAATATAGTTGACCAAATTTTTATTGGTTGGGGAGTTGGATATTTAGGAAATGGGGCTACTAATATAGTGTTCCCACTTAATATAGTATGTTTAGCATTTGCACTAATGATTGGTGATGGAACATCAGCATATTTAAGTTTAAAACTTGGAGAAAAAAGAGAAGAAGAGGCAAAAAAAGGTGTAGCCAATGGTCTATTATTATCAATAATTATATCAATAGTATTTTTTATTATTATATTTACACTACTACCTGTTTTACTTAATTTGTTTGGGTGTACAGACATATTAAGACCATATGCTAAAGACTATGGATATATAATTACTATTGGATTACCATTTATGATGATTGGAACTAGCTTAAATGGAGTTATAAGATCAGACGGAAGCCCAAAATATTCTATGATTTCAATGGTTAGCGGAGCAGTCTTAAATACTATACTAGATCCAATATTTATTTTTGTGTTTGGATTAGGTGTTAAAGGTGCAGCTACTGCTACATTAATAAGCCAAGTATTATCATTTATTTTAAATGTTCTATATTTGAAAAGATTTAAATCAATAAAACTTACTAAAAAAGATTTTAAATTAAATCTAAAAACTTGCTTAAAGCTTGTATCACTTGGAATTAGCAGCTTTATTACTGAAATGAGTTTCGTATTACTAATGGCTGTTGAAAATAATTTATTAAAAAAATATGGAGCTAGATCAAAATATGGTGCTGAAATTCCAATTACTGTTCTAGGAATTGTTATGAAAATAAGTCAAATCTTAAATAGTATTATTTTAGGAGTTGCTGTAGGTTCACAACCAATTATTGGATATAATTATGGTGCAGGAAAAAATGATAGGGTTAAAGAAACACTAAAAAGAGTTCTAGGAATAAGTACAATAGTAAGTGTTATAGCTTTTATATTATTCCAGTTAATTCCTGATAAACTAATTGCGATATTTGGAAGTGGTGATTCAAAATATATTGAATTTGCTTGTTTAGCATTTAGAACTTATTTAATGTTATGTATTTTTAATGGAATACAGATACCATCAGGAATATTTTTCCAAGCAATAGGAAAAAGTGTTATAAGTGCAATTTTATCAATATCTAGACAAATAGCAATTTTAATACCAGCAATGATAATCTTAGGTAAAAGGTTAGGAATAATAGGAATTCTTGCTGCAGGACCGGTTGCAGATGGATTAGCTTTTGTCTTAGCTGCAACACTTATTATAATTCAAGTAAGAAAACTAGGAAAAACTGCTTCAAAAAGCCAGGCTCTTGTAGATGACACAAGTACAGATAATGTTTTAAAAGAACATACTGTAATTACAATTTCAAGAGAATATGGATCTGGTGGAAGGTATATAGCCAGATTAATTGCTGATAAACTTGGTATAAAGTTTTATGATAAAGATTTTATTACAAGACTTGCCAAAGAAACTGGACTTTCAGAAAGTTACATTGAAGAAAATGAACAAAAAAGATCTGTGCTTACAAATTTTGAACAAGACGGAAATGCTGGATTATCTAATAGTGATGAATTATTTATTCAAGAATCTAATTTAATTAGAAAAATTGCAAGTGAACAATCTTGTGTAATTGTTGGAAGGTGTGCAGATTATATTCTAAAAGACAACAAAAACACAATAAAAGTATTTATTTATAGTGATGAAGCAAATAAAATTGAAAGAGCTGTAAAGTTTTATGGTTTAGAAAAAGAAAAGGCTAAAAAAGAAATAAACAAAATTGACAAATTAAGATCAAATCATTATAAATATTATACTTCAAGGGAATGGAAAAATTATTCGAATTATGATATTTGTATAAATAGTGATACATATGGTGTAGAAAAAGCTGCACAAATTATTTGTAATATTATAACAAAATAATTCTTAAAACTAGTATTCATTGATAATTTTAAAGAAAATTGATATAATTTGCAAAAGTTATAGATTGGAGAATAAAATATGTCAATAAAGAGATTAATCTTTGATGTAGATGGAACACTCATCCGCGGAGTAAACTTCGAAGAAAGCGTACGTCAGACACTCATAAGAGTTGGTGCATAATAGTCAAAGTTTAATAAACCAAATCACGGAATTGGCCCAAAAATATGAGATTACAATTTTAACAAATTATTTTACTTTATCACAAAGAAATAGATTAAACAATATGGGTATAGGACGTTTTTTCCTTGCATACTATGGAGAGCGTAAGATAAAGCCACATAAAGAGGCTTTTATAGAGGCCTGCGGACCCTACAAGCCAAGTCAATGTGTTATGATTGGTGATGATTATTTATTAGATATTTTAGGAGCAAGAAATGCTGGATTAAATACAATTTTTGTAAATAGTAAAGGTGTGAATGTTACAAAACAAATGGGAACTGTTGTTAATTCAGTAGAAGAGATTACAGATAGTATTATACAAAAATCAGCAGAAAATGATTTAGAAAAATAATTACAAAGTGCAATCATAAGTAGAGGCTCGAATTATTGCAAAAGAAAATATGTGCACAAAAAATTAGATTATACATAATATAAATCAGGGTTTGAAAGATTAAAAAAGGTAGTAGTCGGAAAGTAGTAGTCGAAAGGAAGTAAATTATGGGAGATATTGTACAATTAGATGAGCTTACAATTAATAAAATAGCCGCAGGAGAAGTAATTGAAAGACCAGCTAATGTTGTAAAAGAATTGGTTGAAAATTCGTTAGATGCTGGAGCAACATCTGTTTTAGTTGAAATAAAAAAAGGTGGAAAATCTTTAATCCGAATACAAGACAATGGAAAAGGAATGCCAGAAGATGATATGGAACTTTCAATTGAAAGACATGCAACAAGTAAAATCAGAAAGATTGAAGACCTTGAGAATACATATACAATGGGGTTTAGAGGTGAAGCTTTAGCAAGTATTTGTGCTATATCTAAGTTAACTATAATATCTAGAACAAAAGATTCAGATTACGCAAATAAAATTATTGCATCTGCAGGAGATATTCTAAGTAGGGAGGAAACTGGTGGAAAACAGGGAACCACAATTATTGTTGAAGATCTTTTCTTCAATACGCCAGTACGATATAAATTCCTAAAACAGGATTTTACAGAGGCAAGATTTATTAAAGAGTGGATTGAAAAAACAGCACTTGTAAATCCTGAAGTATCATTCAAGCTTATTATAGATGGAAAAAATGTATTTTATTCAAGTGGAAACGGTAAAATTGAAGATATTATTTATACAATTTATGGTAAAGAAATACAAGAAAATATTGTAAAAGTTGATTATGAGCTTGAAGGAATAAAAGTTAAGGGAGTTGTGGGAAACACAAGAATTGCAAAAGATACAAGAAAAGATCAAATTATTTATTTAAACAAAAGGAATATTAGGAATGCTGTTTTAACAAGTAGTGCTGACCAAGCTTTTAAAGGAGCTACAGGAATTGGGAAATATGGATTTTTTATTTTAAACCTAGAAATGTCAGCAGATAATTATGATGTCAATGTTCATCCTACAAAGCAGGAAGTTAGATTTAATGATGAAAATAAGATTTATAAGGTATTTTACCATGCCATAAAAGATGCCCTGCTTAGTAGCCAATTTCTTGGAAACAATGAAAAAGAGGAGAAAAAAGAATATGTTGAAAATGAATATGCATTTTTAACAAATCATTTTACAGATAAAAAAGCTGATGATATATCTGAGCAAATTAAAGAGGAAAAAAGTAATTATACTTTGCCAAAAGCAGATGATTTAATCAAAAGGGAAGAAAAAAGAAATATTGATTATAAATATCTAGGGATCTTGTTTAGAACATATATTATAATTGAAATTGGAGATGAACTGTATTTGATGGATCAACATGCAGCTCATGAAAGACTATTATATGAACAAATTAAAGCAAATTATAAAGATAATTTAAGTAATAATATTCAAATGAGATTAGTTCCAGAAATACTAAGTTTATCACATAAAGAAATGGAGTTTATCAAAGAAAATATTGAATTATTCAAAACTATTGGATTTGTAATCGAGCCATTTGGGCAAAATTCTGTTAAAATTAACGGAATACCAAATCTAGAATATAAAACTGATACAAAGCAGATTTTTTTAGATGTATTAGATGAAATGCTTACAGGGCAAAGAAGTAATTTAAAAGATGTCGAAGAAAGATTTATAGCAACAGTGGCTTGTAAAGCTGCAGTAAAAGCACATATGGATTTAAAAGAACAAGAAGTTCATGATTTAATTAAAGGACTTTTGTCACTTCAAAATCCTTATACATGTCCACATGGAAGACCAACTACAATAAAAATTTCAAAAGATGAAATTATTAAAAAGATTAAAAATAGTTAAAAGAAGGTATAGTTATGAATTTGTTTTTGGGTTTGGCCATACCATTTATAGGAACTTCTGCAGGAAGTTTTATGGTTTTCTTTATGAAAAATAAGATTAACAAAAGTATTGAGAAAGTATTACTAGGTTTTGCATCTGGTGTAATGATAGCAGCATCTGTATGGTCACTTTTAATTCCTTCAATTGAAATGGCTACAGAACAAAACAGAATTTCTTGGTTTCCTGCTGCCATAGGGTTTATTTTAGGTATTTTATTTTTATTAGGTTTAGATAGTTTAATTCCACACTTACATTTACATGATGAGAAACCAGAAGGCATAAGGGCAGAACTAAAAAAAACAACAATGCTTGTCCTTGCAGTTACTCTTCATAATATCCCTGAACGGAATGGCAGTGGGAGTTACATTTGCAGGTGCACTACTTGGAAATGCTGGAATAACAATGGCAGGAGCTTTTGCACTTGCGATTCGGAATAGCAATTCAAAACTTTCCAGAAGGTGCAATAATCTCTATGCCACTTAAGAGTGAAGGATTGTCAAAGACTAAAGCCTTTTTATATGGTACACTATCAGGAATAGTAGAACCAATTGGAGCAATAATAACGATATTATTAACGAAAGCAATAGTACCTGTTCTACCATATTTGCTTTCATTTGCAGCAGGAGCGATGATATATGTTGTTGTTGAAGAATTAATACCTGAAGCACAAGAAGGAGAACATTCTAATTTAGCAACAATTGGTGTTGCGATAGGGTTTGTTATAATGATGGTATTAGATGTTGCTTTAGGGTAGTGTCAAATGGGACTGTCAAATGGGACGGAGGATTTTGACACTATTTTAAATAATTATATTATATTAAGAATTGCTAGTATTTATTTTAGTGTCAAAATCCTCCGTCCCATTTGACAGTCCCATTTGACACTTGACATAAACAATTTTTAATTGTAAAATAATACATGTAAACGAAGAAGGGACAAAGTACTAAAAAGGTTGTTAAAAGAGATGATTAGTCACCGGCTGAAAGCTAATCTTGATAAACATTTAGGAAAAACTAGCCTGGAGTTTCTTTTCGAAAGAAAAGCGTGGATGTTGCGTTAAAACGGTTAAGAGTTAAACATTAGGGTGGAACCGTAAGAAATAAACTTACCCCTATAAGCTAAAAATGCTTATAGGGGCTTTTTGTTTTTATTTTAAATTCTGGTGCAAATTTAAAATTTTCATGAAAAGCCCTCTATAGCACAGCTTAAAATAAATTTTGTTTAGCCTATATTAAAAGGCAAAGGAGGAATTTATATGTTTAAAATCAAATTAAGTGGCGGAAGAACAATGGATGTTGATGAGGCTAGTTTTTGGCACACAACTTCACATGTTATGGCCCAAGCTGTAAAAAAATTATTTCCAAATGCAAAACTAGCAATTGGACCATCAATTGAAAGTGGATTTTATTATGACTTTGATGTTGAAAAGCCATTTTCTGAAGAAGACCTAAAAGCTATAGAAGAGGAAATGAAAAACATTGTAAAACAAGACTTAGAACTTGAAAGATTCGAACTTCCAAGAGAAGATGCAATCAAATTAATGGAAGAAAAAGGAGAGCCTTATAAGGTAGAATTAATAAATGATTTACCTGAAGGAGAAGTTATTTCTTTTTATAAGCAAGGAGACTATACTGACCTTTGCAAAGGACCACATATACCATCAACAGGTCCTATCAAAGCTTTTAAATTATTATCAACTTCAGGTGCTTACTGGAGAGGTGACGAAAAAAATAAAATGCTTCAAAGAATTTATGGTATTTCATTCCCAAAAGCAAGCATGCTTGAAGAACATTTGCAAATGTTAGAAGAAGCAAAAGAAAGAGATCATAGAAAAATTGGAAAAGATCTAGAATTATTTATGACACATCCTTTAGTAGGATCTGGACTACCAATGTATTTACCAGATGGAGCTACAATTAGAAGAATACTTGAAAGATACATTCAAGACAAAGAATTAGTTAGAGGATACAAACATGTATACACACCATCACTTGCAAATGTAAGTTTATACAAAACTTCAGGACATTGGGACCATTACAAAGAAGATATGTTTCCAGTAATGAAGATGGAAAATGAAGAACTAGTTTTAAGACCAATGAATTGTCCACATCATATGTTAATTTATAAAAGCAAAATGAGATCATATAGAGATTTACCAATAAAAATTGGTGAAATAGCACATGATTTTAGATATGAAGATAGTGGATCAGTTTGCGGCTTAGAAAGAGTTAGACAAATGTGTCAAAATGATGCACACCTTTTTGTAAGACCAGATCAAATAAAAGAAGAAGTCGGAAAGGTACTTCAATTAATTACAGAAGTTTATGAAAAAGATTTTAATTTTCCACATTCAGCTTTTCAATATAGATTATCTTTAAGAGATAAAACGAATAAAGAAAAATACATTGACAATGATGAAATGTGGGAAACAGCAGAAAATCAATTAAGAGCAATATTAAAAGAATTAAATATAGATTTTTATGAAGCTGAAGGAGAAGCTGCATTTTACGGTCCAAAAATTGATATACAGATCAAGACAGCGCTAAATCATGATGTAACAATTCCAACATGTCAATTAGATTTTGCACTTCCAGAAAGATTTGATTTATCTTATATTGGTGAAGATGGTAAAGAACATAGACCAGTTGTAATTCACAGAGCAATTCTTGGATCATCAGATAGATTTATTGCTTTCTTATTAGAAGAAACAAAAGGATTTCTTCCACTTTGGCTATCACCTGTACAAGTTAGAATTTTATCAATATCTGATAAATATATTGATTATGCTAAAGAAGTAGAAGAAAGTTTGATTAAACAAGGAATCAGAGTTGAATTAGATGATAGACAAGAAAAAATCGGATATAAAATAAGAGAAGGCCAACTTAAGAAAACACCATATATGCTAATTATAGGAGAAAAAGAACAGGAAGCAAAAGCTGTAGGAGTTAGAAAAAGAAAAGAAGGAGATATTGGACAAATGCCTCTTGAAGACTTTATTTCAAAGATTAAAGAAGAAATTGAGAATATGGCTTTTTAGCAAAAATGTATAATTAAAGAAATAGTAGGAACAGTAGGAATGGTAGCATTTCTACTGTTCCTTATGTTTATGAAATAAGAGAAATCTCTAAAAGTATTGGAAAAAATTTTTCTATATGATATACTATCATTGATTTTTTTGAAGATTTTTTACGAAGGGAGTAGTAAAGATTTGATTACTAAAGAAGATATAAAAGAAAAATTAAGTGTTATAGGACTAGATTTAGATAATTTACCACAATTCCTAGATGAAAATAAACCAATTATATTTAATCCTTCAAGATTAAATAATGATAAAGAATTAAAAGTATATAAATATATATCAATTAAAGACATAGAAATCTTTTGTACAACATCATATAGAGATGATTCAATCAAAGAAAAATATACTCATTCACTACCATTTGGAGAATTTATAAAGCTAAGTGCTGAAGATCCAGAAAAAACAGTGGAATTACTAAGAGTTTTTCAAAAAATTTCTGATATAAACATTAAAAGAATTGATATAGAACAATCCAAAATGGCCGAAAAAATACCATTTTTAGTTCATTATAATAGAAACCAATTATGGCAAATATACTATTCGCAAGAAACAAACAGATATTTTATGCTTGCATCATTAAAAGAAGATACATTTGATTACCTATTTTATTTATTGAAAAAGAGAATAGAGCTTGAGAAAAGTGGTAAAGACGAAAAAATCTATGTACCAATTTCATATGTAAATTACAGTGAAGAATTCCTAACTACAAAACAGATTAATGATATTGAAAATTACTTATGGGTATTCACAAAAAATTGGTCACTTACTTATGAGGTACATGACATAAATGATAAACTTACATTACAAATAGTTGGAGAAACACCAATTTATGAAAACCTAAAATCTATGTACAAAATTGTTTTAGATAACAAAGAACAAGCAGAAACTTTTTATAAATTAATTAAAGCATTATTCATAATGCAAACAGAACTTGGTGGAAGATATAATTTTACTACTCAAATAAATGATAAAAATGGGATAGAATTTTTATATGAAGGTAAAAAAATATCTTTCAGTGATTTACCTGATTTTATAAAAGATAAGTATATTTCTACAGAAGCAGAAATTAAAAAGTTTAATCAAGAATCATTTGAACTTGAAAAGAAATTAAAAGAATTAAAAGAAAAATCTAAAGAAAAAGATGCTGAATACTTTATGAAACAAAAAGAAATTACTATGTTTTTAGAGTGTAAAAAATCATTTTTGGGAAAAGTAAGATATTTCTTTTCAAAGAAAAAAAATCTAAAAGAAAAAGTTGAAGAAAAAGATGAAAAAGAAAATGAAACTGAAGACACAGACACAAAACTAAAACCTATTCAAGGATATAGTGATGACAAAAAGTATCATACAATTGATGATTTGGTTACAGTACAGAGTTTATACGATAAAAGTCAAAGATATGTTAAAGATTTAAAACAAGATATTAAAGCATTAGAACTTAAGATTGCAAATACTGATAAAAAAATAGAAAATGCTACTATTTATATTAATGAAATTGATGAACACAAAAAAAGTATTTTTGATTTTTGGAAATTTGCTAATAAAGATAATGTTTTAGCATTAGAGAGCGGAAGTGAAGAGTATTCAGAAAATGTACCTAAATTAAAGAAAGTTTTTGATTATGATTATGATTTTGAAGATGTTGGAATAACATATGATAAACTTCAAAGAACTAAATTTTCAAAACAAGAATTTGATAGTATATTTATTGCAAGCACAAATGTTCTACCAATAATAAACATGCTAAAAAATAAAGATATGAATAAAGATGCAATTGATGATATGCTTAGAAACTTAAAAAGCGAATATTTAACAACCTCAGCTACACAATCTTCAAAAAAAGTAGATTTTGATATTTTTGGTGCAATGAAAGATGAGTCAAGCAAGGTACGTTATTTAAACAATAAATCTCATAGAGAAAATGAAAAAGACAAATATCAAGTATTAGATATTAACAAAAAAATTGATGTATTTGAATTTACTGAAAAACTAGAAATGGCAACAAATATGATAAAAGAGGCAATACACAAGATTAAATTTGATTATAACATTTCTTTATATAAAGTTATGCCTGCAAATGAAAAGGTACATCAGTCAGATTATTGTGTTTGCGATATGAACGCTGAAAGAGAGTTGCAAACATATGATAATAAATTTGAATCTAGTGTAAAATTATTTAAGCTAAATCTAAAAGAAGGCTTCCCTGCTATTTTATTAACTAATGCAGTATATTATGATAATTTAAATAATACACTACCAGTTGGAATGGATATAAATTCAAAAATGATAATAGATAGTAGTATGTTTGAATTTGAGCTTGTTTCAAAAGAAAAAATTAAAACTAATAGATATTTTAATATGCCAGACCAAATATATCCAAGAATACTTACAGTTTATATTGAAGAATACAATGTAAGTTTAAAAGAAAATATATTTAGCGAAGAAAAAAAGGATAAAAAAGATAAAAAAATTAAAAAAGATATTAATTTAGCAGAAGAAGTAAGTCAAGAGAAAAATAAAACAAAGAAAAAAGATGAAAAAGAAATCAATATAATCGAAGAAGTATATAATGAAAAGGTTAAAAATAAAAAAATAGAAAAAAGTATAAAAGAAGATAAAGGTTCAGTAGGGAAAAAGAAAAAAACTAAGAAAAAATAAAGATTATTTATAGCAGATGATTAAAATAAACTACAAAAGTTATTTTAATCATTTGCTATTTTTAGATATAATTGGTATAATAGAAAACAGATGGTGCATTATTCTAGTTATACAGGCTATTACGAAGGTGGGGCTAAAAATCCACACATGGTTTATTTAGATGTGGCGCCCTATGTTTTGCATGAAATGCCAATTTTGTGCTGGCATAAGGAGCAAAGAACTTAGGAAGAGATATAATGGCATATATTATAATCCTATTTTCACTATCACAATTTGTATCTTTTGTGATATTAATCTAAGTTAAATGTATGGCATTTGTTATACAATAAATCTGTCTTGAGTGATAATCTTGGGATTAGTCGTTACTTGAGAATTAGTGCGAGGCCACGTTGCTGATTTTTGAGACTATGAAATCATTATTGCAACAGAGACTAGTAATAGTTCTAGTATATGAAGGAAAACTTCTAGAATGTTTGCTTCGATTGAGAAGCAGGGAAATTTAGGGATTAAGGTACGGATTTTAGTGGTGATCTAGCTTTCCAAGCTTTATGGAATGCTTCTTTTAAATGGAAACAGCTAAGCAGTAATGCTTAGTAAGAAGCAGAGAAATTCTGCTAGACCTAAACCGTAAAATTTACTTAAATTTCTACCATCTTATTTTTATATATATACTATTTTAAATAAAGGAAGATATTTTATGGAATATAGAAAAGCATTAGAAGAAGTCGCAAAAAAACTAGGAGCACCTAAAAATTTATGTTCAAATGAAATGTTTATGACAAAGTATCAAAATATAGTAGAAAGTTTAACATCATCAGCTCCTAATGGAACCGATTTAAATGCTATATCACAGACCATAAAACAAGGTGGAGAATTAGATGATCAAGCAGTAAATAAAATAGCTGAAAGCATATGTTCCGATCATTCAAAAATGATGTCAGATGAAGAAGCCAAAAAGTGGACAAAGCTTCAAGAGGAAGAAATTGCCCAGAATTCTCAGAAAACAATTTGTACTATGGATGTTAAACCAAATGGGGGCGTATGCTTTCAAACAGTTACTGTATATGGAGCTTCAGGTTCAAGACCGGCCTATAGTTCTATATCAAAAGATGAATATAACATATATGAGGTTGGATTCCATAAAAGCGATATTCTATATTTGTCCAAAGGAAAACCAATAAGAAAAGAGAAGAGTTCTTATAATACAGAAGGTGAAATGCTTAGTATTAAAAAAATACTATATAATGATAAAGGAACTGAAAAAGGATATTATTTATTAGATGGGCATCGTAGGATTATTGATGCTGTACAAAATTACGAAAATGGTAAAAGAAAAATTTGTTACGATTTTACTCCCCACGGCATAAATAATCATACTTTTTCTTTTAAAGGGTATATGTATGATGAAAAAGGTATGTATACTGAGTTTCATCAAGGTGAGGTAGTAGGAGGTCAATTTTTATCTAAGACTACCTATAATGTTAATGAAAATGGTAAAAAAGAAAAAGCCAAAGAAAGGTTATTTGATATAAAATGTAGCTTGGCATTAGCAGAAATAGCAAGAAGATGTGGAATACCTGAATATTTATACTTAAATGACATATTTATGAAAAAGTTTAAAAGTATAATAGAAAGTATATGCAGTTTAGATGATGAAAGAAATTGCTTGAGCAATATAGCTAAAAAAATTAAAGAAGATGGTAAATTAAATGATAAAGAAATATGTAGCCTATGTGATAGAATAAAGGAATCTCATCTAATAACATATTATTCAACATCGACATGGAGTAGTAAAGAACATAAGCCTGATGAGCATATAGTAATTTCACCAGATTACAATGGAGTAATTTTTCAGACATTTACAACGAGTAAAAAATCAGATGTGGATGTAGGTTGTCTTTTAGATGAACACTATTATAAAGATAAAAATGGTCAACTACATACAGATCTCTTTTATTACGAAAATGAAGCATATGAACCATCATATCGTATATCAACATTATATAATAATAATTCAATAGTCAGTAAAGATGAAATGACTTTTGAGGAAGCTCCTTTTAGAAAGAGAACTTTTTATTATGATAATAAGGAAAGAGTTTCACGTATAATTAAATATTATCCGTTTAATAAGAAAAAAGATAGATTTGAAGTTGCAAGTGAGTATAATTATGATTATTCTAATAATGATGGAGACGGTACATATACATTTTCTGGAAGAGAATATGATGAAGATGGTGTTAATACAAAATATCACATCGGAAATGTAGTAGATGGAGTAAAAAGATATGAGCAAATTTCTCATTTAGATGAAAAAGGAGAAGTTGCATTCTATGAAAAGAAAGAATATAATGAGGATGGTACACTAGCTAAAAGACCTGAAAGTGAAAGATGAAAGGAATAAAAATCTAATAATGAACAAAAAAAACAAAAATAAAAAATTAAAAGCCATAAAATGGTTTTTAACAATATTTATAATAACATTTATGCTTTCAATGATATTTTCATATATATCTACAACAAGCATTACAAAGCTAAACATAATTCCAGCAGTAATAGTATTAATAATAGTTATATTTGTAGGAGTAATATTTGACATAGTAGGAGTTGCAGTTACATGTGCGACAGAAGAAGAATTTCATGCAATGGCATCAAAAAAAGTAAAAGGAGCTAAAACTGCAATTAAATTAATAAGATCAGCTCCTAAAGTTTCAAACATCTGTAATGATGTAATAGGAGATATAGCAGGAGTATTAAGTGGAGCAATAAGTGCCATGTTGACACTAAAGATTACACAAAATTTTGGATTAAAATTAGATATACAATTTTTAATGAGCGCATTTGTTGCATCACTAACAGTTGGAGGAAAAGCTTTAGGTAAATCGTTTGCAAAAACAAAATGTAATTCTATAATATATGCAGTATCAAAACCTTTAAGTATATTTGAAAAATAACCAAAAAACGCTAGTAATTAGTTTTATACTAATAATAGCGCTTTTATTTTTTTAAAATAAATAAATTTAAATAGAAATAATCTTTCCATTTAAATAATTAAGAATTCCTGAATCTGATTTAAAACAAAATTCAATTTTATAGTTTTCTAATTTTTGAAATTTTGAATTAAATTTTCGATTGATTTCATTTATTCCATATTTACCATCACCAATTATAGGGTGACCAATAAAAGCAAGATGAGCTCTTATCTGATGAGTACGCCCTGTAATTAGCTCAACATCAAGTGTAGAAGTATTATCACCATTTTGACTTAATACCTTATATTTGGTCAAAATTTCAACATATCCTTTTTTAGGTTTTTCTGAAATATAAACAATAGATTTTTTATTATCTTTAAATAAATATGCCTTTAATAAAGCTTCTTTTTGAGGCATTTTACCCAAAACAGTACATCTATAATTTTTCTTAATTTCTTTATTTTTAAATTTATCTAACAATATTTCTAAAGCTTGTTTATTTTTAGCAAATAAGACAAGACCTGTAGTATTTCTATCAATTCTATGACAAGGAGATATGTAAGAATATTTTTTATTTAAAATAGAAGTTAAACTTTCTTGTGAAGAATTATTAGATAAAACTTCAAGCTCTGCAGGTTTATCTACAACAATAATATTTTCATCTTCATAAATAGTTTTAATATAATAATTTTTATATAATAACTCATCAACTATATATAAAGTAATAGTATCAAACTCATGAACTATTTGGTCTTCAGAAATTCTTTTATCATTTATTCTAATATCTTTTTTCCTAAGAGCTTTATGAAATGTAGATGAAGTAAGACCAGAAAAGTGAAAATATAGAAAACTACTTAATTTTTTATTATCAAATTTTGTTTCAACTATAAGTTTTTGCATTTTTCCTCCTCGTATAAAAAATTCTACTTATTTTTAAATTAACTCTATAAGCTTAGTTGTATAATCTAGATTACAAGCAGAATTATTTGAATAAGCAAGTGTATAAATATCTGTTGAAAGTTTATCAATATCAAGCAATCTTAATAATCTCGCATTTGTACAGTCTTCTTCAAATTTATTTACAGATGTAATAATATTATAATTTCTCTTAGATATAGAAGATAATAATTCTTTTCCTTTTGAGTTTAAGCCTAGAATTCTAATATATGGAGTCACAGATTTTGAAATTTCCATATCAGATTTTTTAATATCTAAAAGAATATAAAGTAAAATTCTTTGAATTCTAGCTTGTGTAATACTCTTATTCTTAATATTTGAAATTAAGTCCTCAATAGTATTACAAGAACTTGCAGCATTTTTAAATTTTTTTACTAAATTTTCGGATAAATCAGGAATATCTGTTAAATCTTCAAATGACATTTTCCTAATTGTATAAATGATTTCTTTTTCATATTGTTTTATAGATTTTACAATATGACCATTTGAAAGGTTTTCATTTATAATTTGTTTTGTATATTCAGGAACAAACCCATCAAAAGAAATATCATTTCTCAAGTTTTCTCTTATTTGACTAGATGAATAATATTCATTATTGCGTTTTACAGTAATAGGAACAATATTAGAATTTAGCTTTTCTATCGATTTTAAATATTCCAATCCTAAAATATTATTTGGAGTACAAATATTTTTATATTTATCTGAAAAAAGCTCCTCAATTACTAATTCTTGAGATTTAGGGTATGAAAAACCTTCTGAAATTTTTTCTTTAACTTTATTAATAAAAATAGGAGAATTATTAATTAAATTTGAAAGACCTTTTAAATCATCAATATTTCCATTTTCACTTCCAAAAGAAATATGAGTTGTACCAATTGAATGTGCAATTTTCATAGCACCATGTGCAAAATTTTCTGCACTCGAAATACTATAAATTGTAGGTAATTCAATAACTAGATCAAATCCATAAAATAAAGCAATTTTAGTTTTTTCCCATTTATTTAAAATACTTGGTTCACCACGCTGAACAAAATTACCTGAAATAATTGCAACTTTATATTTGGGATTTACCTGTTTTATTGATTCTTCCAATTGAAAGAGATGGCCAAAATGAAATGGATTATATTCAGATATGATACTTAAAACATTTTCCAAATTTTATCACTCCTTTATATTGTATATTTTACTAATTATTGTTATAATACCATAGATAGATGCATTTTTGCAATAATATAAATAGTTTATAATTATTTATTTAAGTGAGGATAAAATGGAAGATGTAATTATATATACAGATGGAGCATGTTCCGGAAACCCAGGACCTGGTGGTTGGGGTTCTATTTTAATGTACAAAGATACTAAGAAAGAGATTTCTGGTGGGAATCCTGCTACTACAAATAACATCATGGAAATGACAGCTGTAATAGAAGCACTAAAACTATTAAAATTTCCTTGTAATGTTAAGGTTTATAGTGATAGTGCATATGTGGTAAATGCTTTTAATAATGGTTGGATTTATAATTGGAAAAAAAATAATTGGAAAACAGCAGATAAAAAACCTGTAAAAAATAAAGAATTATGGGAAGAAATGTATGGCTTTACTAAAATTCATAAAATTGAATTTATAAAAGTAAAAGGACATAGTGATAATGAGTTTAACAATAGATGTGATGAACTTGCAAGAAATGCAATCACTAATTTATAAGGAGTGTGACTATGAAAGTTTTAGGGATTACAGGTCCTTCAGGAGCAGGAAAAACGACATTAAATACCTTGTTAGGTAAAAATTATAATTCATATACAATAGATGCAGATGAAGTAGCAAGAAAACTTACTCAAGATATGAATTCAGATTATTTTAAAGAGATGGTAAAACTTTTCGGCAATGAAGTATTAAAAGAAAATGGAGAACTAGATAGAAAAAAAGTTGCTTCTATTATTTATAAAAATAAAGAAATACGTAGAGCGCTTAATAAACTAACTTTTTATTATGTTGTAAAAGAGATTAATCAAGAGGTTGAAGACAATAAAAATAAAAATTATGAATATATAGGAATTGATGTACCACTTTTATATGAAGCTAAAATGGAAACAATTTGTGATTATGTAATTGCGGTTGTTGCTGAAGATGAAGAAAAAATATCTAGAATATGTAAAAGAGATAATATATCACCAGAAGTTGCAAAACAGAGGTTAGAAATACAAAATAACAACGAATTCTTTGTTCAAAAAGCAGATTTTGTTATTCACAATGATGGAGAAATAGAAAAATTAGAAAAATCACTAAAGGAGATAATAGAAAAAATATGAAAAAATGGATTTCAAGAATAATAACTTTAATACTATTGATTGCAATGATAGTTGTACTTGTTACAATCTATAATAAATATTATTTTAATGATTTTATGAAAGTTAAGTCAAATGCTGCATATTACAGAGATTCAAAACAAAAATATAATAACAAAAAAAGCTATGTAATTGAAAGTCAAGATTATGATAATGCATTATTCTTTAAAGAAATTAAGGTTGAAAAAGATACCCCATATAAAATTACATGTATGATAAAAACAGAAAATGTTGAAAGCGATAAGCCAGACACTTCTGGAGCTTGTATTGGAATAATGGGAACAGCCGACCAGACTCTTCCGATTCAAGGAACAAATGACTGGCAAAAAGTTACTTTATTAGTTGATAGTAAAGATAAAGAAAATTTAAATATTGCATTTAGACTTGGAGGATATGAAGGAAGTTCTAAAGGTAAAGTATGGTTTGCTGATATGCATGTAGAAAAGGGGGTTAAAGATCCATCAATAGATTGGAATGTAGTATGTTTCTTAATAGATAATGTTGATGTGGAATTAGATGGAAAACAATATAATTATTCCTTAACTAAAGAAGATAAAGAACTTTTAGAGACAAATCTTCAAAGATATGCAAATACATGTGAAATCTTTTCAGATAAGTTAATGACTGTTTCATATAAAACAATTGAGATACAAGAGCCACTAACATCACTATCATATGATGAAGAAAACTATTATTATGTTGCACCAAAAGATGTTGAGACACTAATAGATAAATATGTCAAAGAAAATGAATTTGACCACATATTTATAGGAATAAGAATGGGAGATAAAAATGGAGGAATTCCAGTTAATGAATGGATTGGACTTGGAAGTATGAGATATGATTCAATTGGCTTTTCTGATATCAGAATGCCTAATGATTTAGCAAATAGTACAATGTACAAGTATAACATTAAAAATGATACATTCCCAGAAGAAGTATTTGTACACGAGTTTTTACATTCACTTGAAAGAAATTTAGCTGAAAAAGGATATGAGTTTCCAGCATTACATGATAATGAAAAATATGGTTATAAAACACAATCTGTTTCTGGACTTAGAGAATGGTATAAAGACTATATGATGTGTAATATTCCTTCAAAGGATGGGAAAACAGGACTTGACCCTATTGTATATGAAACCAAACCTGTTCAAATGAGTGATTTTGATTATAGTCAAGAAGTTGAATTTGAACAAGAACCACATAATATAATTGATGTTGCAAGCCAAATTATTGGAAATATAAAAGCTGTAATGGCAAACAATAAAGAAAGTGAAATTGAAGATTCAAACTTTGTAACAATAACTACAGACTAAGAAAGGATGTAAAATTTTGAAAGTATCAGATTTTAATTATGAATTACCTGAAGAATTAATAGCACAGGTTCCTATAAAAAATAGAGATGAATCAAGACTTATGGTTTTAGACAGAAGTTCTTTGTCAATTGAACATAAAGTATTTAAAGATATTATTGATTATTTAGAGCCTGGAGATTGTTTAGTTAGAAATAATACAAAAGTTATTCCAGCAAGATTATATGGAAAAAAAGAAACAGGTGCTAATGTAGAGTTTTTACTATTAAACAATATTGAAGGAGATATTTGGGAGGCAATTGTTAGACCAGGAAATAAATTGCATATTGGTACAAAAGTTATTTTTGGTGATGGAATTCTTGAGGCTGAAATATTAGATATAATGCCAGGTGGAACCAGAAAAGTAAAATTTAAATATGCAGGTATTTTTAATGAAATTTTAGATAAAATTGGATTAATGCCACTTCCACCATATATTCACGAAACTTTAAAAGATAAAGATAGATATCAAACAGTTTATGCAAAATACAATGGTTCTGCAGCAGCACCCACAGCGGGATTACATTTTACAGAAGATTTATTAGAAAAAATAAAAGAAAAAGGTATTGAAATTGCAAATGTTACATTACATGTTGGAATTGGAACATTCAGACCAGTTAAAGAAGATGAAGTAGAAAAACATGATATGCATTCAGAACATTTTTATATTAAACAAGAAGATGCCTATAAAATCAATAATGCTAAGAAAAACGGAAAAAGAATCATTTCTGTTGGAACAACTTCATGCAGAGTTTTAGAAACTATTGCAGATGAAAATGGTTTTGTAAAGCAAACCGAGGGTGATACAAAGATATTTATATATCCAGGTTATAAATTTAAATGTATAGATGGATTAATTACAAATTTTCATTTACCACAATCAACTTTGCTTATGCTTGTTTCTGCATTTTCAAATAGAGATTTTATTCTTAAGGCATATAATATGGCAGTAAAAGAAAAATATAGATTTTTTAGTTTTGGTGATGCAATGTTTATTTATTAATGAAGTGGAGGAGAAATGTCTCGATTTTTTGATGAGATCAAATTGGAAGCAGAGCAAAAAAGAAAAGAAAAAGAGTTTTTAAGAGCATATAAAAATGTTTGCCAAAGACTCGAAAAAAATGGTGAGAATGAGAGAATATATCAATTATTCGGTCAGAGAGCATATAGGAAATATGCCAATAAAAACTACCAAAGAAAAGATCTTCAGAAATTAAAAAAAGAAAAAAGATATGAAGAGATCAATGTAAAATATGGAGAAAAATTACATGATAAACTCCTTTTAAGCGCGATGTATCAAGATATAAAGCAAGAAAAAGGAAACGTTTCAGCTTTTTTATGGAAAATCAGAAAATTAGGATATAGATCAATAGCTATATTCTTTTCAGCTTTATTTTTAGCAATTTCGAGTGATACACTACTTATCCCTGCAGCTGAAATCAATCAAAACAAAAAGACATATGCTGAACAAATAAGCAAGTCAGATTTTAAAATTGAAGAGTATGTCAAAAAGTTTGAAGGTAAAAAACTAACAGATTTACAGGTAATAATGAAAGTGGTAGATGACATGTGGGCAAATATAGAAGGATATAAAGATCCACCTCTCATTGATGCTAATGGTTGCTTAGAATTAGATGTTACTAGAGCAAATGGATATGGAATATGTAGAAATTTTGCTACATATGTTGCTAAAGTTTTACAAGCCATGGGGTATAAAGCTAGAACACTTCCAGTATATATGGATCTCAACTCATATCAATATTATGTTTATCCAAATATTCAAACGAAAGAAGCTGGCAATGAAACAGAACAGACAGATAATATATTCATTAGTGATGACAGTCAAAATGACCTTAATTCGAATGAGAATGATGAAGATACACAAAAAATAAATGATTGGCTTCAAGACAAAAAAATTACAGCCAACCATATGGTTGTTTTAGTATATATAGAAGAGGATGATATATATCTTGTAATAGATCCGACTAATCCTGGAATAGGAATTTTAGATAAAAACTCTATAAGTATGTTCAACAACGCAAATAAAGAAAATGTTAATTTATTGCCTAAATCATTTAGTTTTATTACTAATAGCGGAATATATGGAGTAAAAGAATTTATAACATATTTTTTAGGTCAAAAGCATGTTAAACCAGAACATAATGAATATTTAGCAAAAAAATATAGTATTACATCTCAAAATACTGCTCTAGAACAGGCTAATAAAGTAATGGATGACACAAGATTTACCGATGATTTGAAAAAGGAAGTAGATTTAGATAAAATTGATGCAGTATCTAAAGGCTTTCAAATAAAAACACAATCTGAACCTTTAGGAGAAAAAGATAGTAAAGAAATAAGTAAATAAAATTATAAGGAGATGCAAATGGAACCAAAAAAAGCAATTACATATGAATTATTACACATTGACAAAAACTGTGGAGCAAGAAGAGGAGTTATACATACTCCACATGGAGATATTCAGACACCAGTTTTTATGCCAGTAGGAACACAAGCTACTGTTAAGTCAATGACACCTGAAGAATTAAAGGAGGATAATGCACAAATAATATTATCAAATACATATCATCTTTTTTTAAGACCAGGACATGAATTAGTAAGACAAGCAGGTGGCCTTCATAAATTTATGAATTGGGACAGACCAATCCTTACAGATAGTGGCGGATTTCAAGTATTTAGTTTAGGAAAATTAAGAAAAATATCTGAAGAAGGTGTAGAATTTCAATCACATTTAGATGGAAGCAAAAAATTTCTATCACCCGAAAAAGCAACAGAAGTACAAAACTCATTAGGATCAGATATTATGATGGCATTTGACGAATGTTGTCCATATCCATCTACATACGAATATACTAAAAAATCTATGGAAAGAACCACAAGATGGGCTGCAAGATGTAAACAAGCACATAAAAGACCTGAAGAACAAGGATTGTTTGGAATTATACAAGGTGGATTTTATAAAGATTTAAGAGAGCAAAGTGCTAAAGAATTAATAGAATTAGATTTCCCAGGATATGCAATTGGTGGAATAAGTGTTGGAGAACCTAAGGAAAAATTTTTAGATATTTTAAGATATACAACCCCACTTATGCCAGAAAACAAGCCTAGATATTTGATGGGAGTAGGTACACCAGACTATTTAATTGAAGCTGCAATAGCTGGAATTGATATGTGTGATTGTGTTTTGCCTACTAGAATAGCAAGACATGGAACAGCTCTTACATCTAAAGGAAAAATAGTGGTTAGAAATGCAAATTATGAAAAAGATTTTGGACCATTAGATGATGAATGTGACTGTTATGCTTGCAAAAATTATACCAGAGCATATATTCACCATTTGGTTAAAACTAATGAGATTTTAGGAATAAGACTTTTATCGACACATAATATAAAATTCTTGACTAACCTGATGGATAAGGTTAGAATAGAAATAGAAAATGACAACTTAGTAAATTTTAGAGATGAATTCTATAAAAAATATGGATATATAAAATAGGGGGAAATCTAAAACATGGAAGAAGCTAATCAAAAGAAAAAAATGCTATTAACTGGAATAGCAATATTAAGTATTGTATTTGTTATACTTTTAATAGTTTTATTAGTTTTAATGAAGCAAGAAGATTCTAAAATAAGATTTAAAATGGAGAATACTATTTATAAAACTAAAACATATGATCTTCAAGCAAATGATGGAATATACCATCAAAGTACAATTGAATACAAAAAGCAAGAATTACCTATTATGCTAGTAGATGAAAATGGAACAGAGTATTTCTGTATAGAAACTTTAGCTACACTTTCTAATTATACATACAACAATGGTGCATATGGAGACAAAGTAGATGAATCTAAAGATAAATGTTATATTGACAATGGTGGTGAATATGTAACATTTATATCAAATTCTAATGAAGTAGATAAAACAATTAAAACAAATCAACAGGGAGTGACTGATGGGGAATTAAGAATAATGAAAACTCTTAGAGATCAAACAAAATCATCAGGGACAAATGAAGATGATAAAGAATCATTTGTAATAGATAATCCTGTTATAAGATTTGATAATAAATTATATGTAAATTATCAAGGAATAAACAAAGGATTTAATATGATAATTCAAAAAAATGGTTCAGAATATGAAATTTTTACTTTAGACCATTTAGTAAAAACCTATAGAGCACTAATACAACAAAAAGGCTATAATTTGACTAATAATTTTAAAAATCAAAGGGCATTAGCATCAGGATATGCAGTAGTTGGAAAAGATGATAAATATGGTTCCTTAGCAATATTCGATGATTATAATACAGTTTTAAGTGTTAAATATGATGCAGTAGAATTTGTACAAAGTATTGATGAGTTTTTAATTCTTACAAATTCTAAATTTGGTATGGCAGCACCTGGAAAAGAACAATTAACAATTGACACCAATTATCAAAATATTGAATTATTAAGTGCTGAAAAGAAACTATACATAGTTCAAAACAAAGACAAATATGGGGTTGTTAATACAAATGGTAAAATAATTATTCCAACTGAATATGATCAAATTGGTTTATCTGATATTAGTGTATTTTCAGGACAAGATATTAAAGATAAATATATAATTGCAGATTCTTGTATTCCAGTAAAAAAGAATGGAGTTTATGGACTATATGATTTAGAAGGAAACTTAATAGCTAACTCAAGATTTATTGAATTAGGATGTGCTAATCCAAGCAAAATAATTTCAGATGCCGGAAGTACTCTTACAACAGAGGCTATGCCTACTTTAGTTATGCCACTTTCTGATGAAGTTACAGGAATAATATTTGCTATGAAAAATGCTGCAGGATCAACAACATATGGTGTAATTACAACCAAAGGAACTGTTGTACAAAATGCATATTATACAGCAATATATTACATTCAGAGAAATGGAAAAATTACATATTACTTTAATAAACCAAGCAATAGAGAAATAAAAACTTTAGAGGAATTAATTAGAACAAGTGATAATTTTAAGAATGCTATAACGCAAGAAAAAACTGAAGAAGAATATGAAGCCGAAAGAGAAGCAGAAGAACAGGAATTTAATAAATCTAATAATGAAGAAATAGAAAATGAACAAGATAATTATTACGAAGAACAATACTTTGAAGAATAATACTATATTTCAAGAATATTATAAAAAGTCCTTTCATATATTGAAATGAAAGGATTTTTTATGTAAAGGAGAATTTTTAGTATGGAAATGATAAAAAAGAAATTTATTATAGGAAAAGGAATAATAGTAAGTTTTGGGATAACAATAATATTGTTTTATTTATTAGGAATAATATTATCACTATCCACTGTACCAGAAAAAATTATTAATCCTGCAATTATTATAATATCAGGAATAAGTATATTAATTGGTACTTCAATTTCAACATTCAAAACAGAAGAAAAGGGATTTATAAAAGGTGGGCTATCTGGTTTTATATATTTTATAATTTTGTATTTAATCTCAAGTATATATCTTAAAAATTTTACTATAAATATATATTCAATTATAATGATGTTTGTTTCATTTGTTTGTGGAAGTATTGGCGGAATAGTAGGCGTAAATTTAAAATAAAATTAATAAAAATAGTTGATATTTTTATATATTTAATATAAAATTTAACAGTAAAAATAAGGAGGATAATTTAAGTGAGTATAACACTAGAAGATGTGAAAAACAATCAAGAAGTTGAAGAGTTAATACTTGCAGCTCAAAGACAATTAGATGTTTTAGGATATACTGAACATTCACATAGACATATTAATATTGTAGCTGAAAGAGCAGCATATATACTTAGAACTCTGGGATATGATGAAAATCGTATAAGATTAGCCCAAATTGCAGCTTACTTGCATGATATTGGAAATGCTATAAATAGAGTAGACCATGCTCATACTGGTGCAATTTTAGCTGGAAACATATTAAAAGATATGGGGATGGATATTAAGGAAAGAACAGAAATTATGATGGCAATAGGCAATCATGATGAGTGTTCCGGAACTGCAGTAAGTGATATATCTGCAGCGCTAATTTTAGCAGATAAATCAGATGCTCATAGAAGTAGAGTAAAAAAGACCAATATGTCATTATTTGACAAGCACGATAGAGTTAATTACGCAATCACTAATTCTAAATTAACAATTAATAAAGAAGAGAAAAAAATATTATTAGATCTTACTATAGACACTAATATGTGTCCTGTACTAGATTATTTTGAAATTTTTATGGAAAGAACGATGATGAGTAAACATGCAGCAAATTTTTTAGGTTTATGGTTTGAAGTATACATAAATAATACCAATTTATTATAGGAGGAACAAAAGGTGAAAAAAGGAACATTAAATAATATACTAGTTAAAGCAATTGCTATATTAATAATAATACTAGTTAGTATAGTTTCTTTCTGTGGAATTCACAAAAGAGATTTAAACATATGGAAAAATATTCTACCAGAATATGAGCTTAGCAAAGAATTAAGTAATACTAGAACTTTTGAATTTACAGTTGATCAATCAACAAAAACTGTAGAGGAAGAAGAAGGGCAAACAGAAGAAAATGAAAATACAGATGAAACAAATCAAGAAAACAATATTGAAGATGCCAATACTACTGAAGGAGTAAATGTGATTGATAATACTTCCGAAGAAACTGAAGAAGATACTAAAGAAGTACCAATAAATGACCCATCTGTTTTAAATAAGGATAATTATAAAAAATCAAAGTCTATAGTAGAAAAAAGATTAAATCAATACAAGGTTTCAGATTCTAGTGTTAGATTAAATGAAGAAACAGGAGAAATAACACTAGCCACACCTTATACAGATAATGCTGATTCAATAATTGAACTTATTACTTCACCTGGAAAAATTGAAATAATCGATACTGATTCAGGAAAAGTATTAATGGATAAATCAATGATTAGTAAAGCACAAGCATATTATACTCAGTCAAGTAGTTCAGAAAATACGGGCGAAACCCTATATAATTTAGGAATTAGACTATCATTTACAAATGAAGGTCAAAAGAAATTTAAAGAAATTACTAAAAACCATATTGAAACAACAGATGAAAATGGAAACGCTGTTCAAAGTACTATAACAGTTCAAATTGACGGAGAAGATGGACATAAATATACAACTTGGTTCTTACCAGATGAAAATTACACTGAATTACCAATGACTCTTTATCAACAGGTATCATCTGAAGATATGGAGCTATTTAATACTTATTATAATGAATGTATACTTCAACAAATAATCGTTGATACAGATACAATGCCAATAGTATATGAATTAAATACAGGACTATATATAAATTCAAATCTAAACAGTGACTTTATAAAAACAATAGTTATTATAGCGATCGTTTTATTAGCCATAGTACTAATAATTAATATTATTAAAAACAAAATAAATGGAATATTTATCTCATTAATAGAAATATTCTATATTGCAATTCACCTATTACTAATCAGATATGCAGGTGTAACGCTTTCACTATCTGGAATTATTACAATAATGTTAATGGCATTAGCAAATTTTGTATTAATATTAGCATTATATAATAAAGAAAGAACAATTGAAAAACTAGAAAGCTTTGGAAGATTTGTATTATCTATAATTCCATTTATAATTACAACAGTAGTATTTACATTATTAGGAAAAGAGATTAATCTTCAATCAGTTGGTATGGTTAGTATCTGGGGAACATTATCATTTGCAAGTACTTTAATATTATCAATAATTTTATTAAATACAGAAAATGGAAAAAAGAATGGAGTTGAAAAAAATGAAAAATAAAGCTATATATATAATTATGGTAGTTGCTGTAGTTCTAGGTTCTACTATGGTTTTTGTAAAAGGATTTAACTATGGAATATTATATTCAAAGCATGAAAGATTAGAAATTATTATCGGATCTGATATTGACTTAAAAAAGGCTAAAAATATAGTTGATGAAAATATAAAAACAGATCATATAACTAGAAAAGCTACATTATATGGGACAACTTTAGTAGTAGATTCAAATAAATTTAAAGAAGAAGAAATCAATAAATTATTGTCAAAGCTAAATGAAATTTATTCTAAAGACTATTCAATTAAAGAAATGAAAAAAGACGAGATTTTAATTGAGCTAGATGTAAAGGCTATAAATGACAAATCAGATGAAGAAATACAAGAAATAATTAATCAAATAAAAGAAAAATATAATATAGAATATACAAAAGAGGAACTTTTAGATACTTCATCAGCTGTAAGATTAAAAACGGTTGCAGGAACAAGTGCATTTGATATGATAAAAAATCTATTTTTACCATTAGGAGTAAGCTTGTTAATAGTAATGGTATATTTCGGTATAAGATACCACAATTTATATAAGAATGCATTTGTTTTAGAGCCACTAAAACTAGCTGGTAAACTAATTTTAAATCAATTGTTCATTCTTTCTATAATAGCAATTATTAGGATTCCTGTAGCAGCTTATTTACCTGCATTTTTAGTATTAATTTGGATAATTCAATTATTATCTGAAACTTTAAATAATGAAAGAAAATTAAAAGAAAGTAATCAAGACTAGTCTAATATAAATGAAAAGGGGGTAAATATATTACCTCTTTTTTTATTTTAAAATACTAAAAGTAAGGCAATTAACTTGAAAATATTGTTATTAATATGTATAATTATACCATCTATGGTAAATTGATAATTTATCAGCTTTATATAGAAAGGAAAGTGAACTAGAAAATGAGAAAATATTTTGGAACAGATGGGATTAGAAGAATAGCAAATACTGAGTTGTCTCCAAATTTAGTATTCAAAGTTGCAAAAGCAGGAGCCTATGTTTTATCAAAACATTCTAATCATACGCCTACAATTTTAATTGGAAGAGACACACGTATTTCAGGAACTTTAATAGAAAGTGCAATGGTTGCAGGATTTTTAAGTTACGGAGCTAATGTAAAAATATTAGGTGTTATACCAACACCTGCTGTTGCTTATTTAACTAAAAAATATAATGCTGATGCAAGTGTAGTTATTTCAGCATCTCATAATACATTTGAATTTAATGGAGTTAAATACTTTAGTAATAAAGGAACTAAAATTCCAGACAGCTTAGAAGAAGAAATAGAAGAAATTATGGATTCTGATGAAAAATTATTAGAATTAACAGCAGTTGCTGAGAAAATTGGAATAGCAGAAAATAGAGAAGATATGTTAGAAGACTATGTAGACTTTATTGTAGGTATATTTCATGAATCAATTACAAAAAATAAAACTGATGATTTTAAAATATTAATAGATACAGCAAATGGAGCTACTTATAAAGTTGCAGAAAGAATATATAAAAGATTAGGAATTAATTTCGATATTATAAACAATGAGCCTAATGGAATTAATATAAATTATAATTGTGGATCTACACATTTAGAAATGCTTAAGAAAAAAGTATTAGAAGGGAAATATAGTTTAGGAATTGCATATGATGGTGATGGAGACAGATGTTTAGCCATTGATGAAAATGGTAATGAAATTGATGGAGATATTATGCTTGCAATAGCGTCTAACTATTTAAAATCCAAAGGAAAACTTGCTAATCATTCATTAGTAGCTACTGTCATGAGTAATTTAGGATTAAAGAAATTTGCTGAAAAGAATAGTATTAATTTTAAACAAACGAAAGTTGGAGACAGATATGTCCTAGAAGAAATGATGAAATGTGGAGACAACTTAGGAGGTGAACAATCAGGGCATATTATATATCTTGATTATAATCCTACAGGTGATGGAATATTAACATCATTAATGTTAATAAAAATTCTATTCGAAAATCATGAACTTCCATCAGAAGCTAGAAAAATTATAAATATTTATCCTCAAGTACTTATAAATGCAAAAGTTGATAGTAGTAAAAAATATGATTATGAAAATGATAAAGAAATAAAAGAAGAAATAGAAAAACTTACTGATGAATTTTCAGGTAATGGAAGAGTTTTAATTAGGCCTTCAGGAACAGAACCACTAGTAAGAGTTATGATTGAAGGTGAAGATCAAAGATTAATTACAGAAAAGGCAAAGAAATTAGCACAATTTATTGAAAAAAAATTGAAATAGTATAAAGGAGTAATTAAATGATAAAAGGAAAGATAAATGATGATACTATGAAAAAAATAGAAAAAGAATTTTCACAAATATCATTAATTCAAGATTATTTATCTAAAACAGGCAGGATGGAAGAAACCTATACTTCTATTAGACAAGCTGATAGCTTAGAATTACTAAAAGACTTAAATATTCCAATTAAGAATATCTTGCTTTTAGAAAATTCTAGAGGAATAACTGAATTATTTAATATAACTTCTACTCAATATAGCAAAGAACAACTTGCTCAAGTTACTAAAGAAACAGGACTAGCAGAAAGTGAGATTGAAGAATTATTAAAACTTGGATTAGAACTAGAAAGTATTAATAGTATAGCAGAGAGTATAGATTCTAAAAGTTTAGCAGATAGTATTCAAATTAAAGAACGTCTAGAAGAAGAAATAAAGCCAGAACAATTGATTGAAATGGCTAAAAAAGGTGTTCAAGTTGTTCCAGATATAAATGGTGGATTACAAGTTAACAATTTAAAAAAATTAGCAGAAATTGATGAAAGAGGAAATTTAGAACTTGAGCCTAAATTACTAGAAAGTTTAAAGAGTTTTGGAGTATTAGACAATTCTAGTAATCTTGTGATAGAAGAAATTGAAGGAAGAGAAAAAAATCAAGGAAACACGTTAAGGGCCTCTACTTTGGAAGAAAAAGAATCAGTAAGAAAACAAGATGAAGAAAAGAAACAAAAAATGGCAAAAGATCTAGGTATTGACAGTGACGACATAGTTAGTGTTATTAGAATTGATGATAAAGAAGTTGGTTCAAAATTTTACAATGATCCTTCAATTAATAATAATGGTACACCTTATGTAGTTAGAACTAGAGATGGTGTTATTCAAAGTAAGTTTATCATTGTAAAAGAAAATGAAGAAGGAAAATTTGAAAAACTAGAAGGATATGAATCAACACCTGCGTCACGCGAATTGGCCTCTTTATTAAAAGATAATCAAAGTTTAAAAGATGAAGTAGCATTAAAAAGAGGAGATATTAGAGTAGGAAAAGCTAATACAACAAACGAAGATTATAATTATTTTTTAATTAGAGGAAATGGTGAAAGTGAATATGGTGAACCTAAAAACCTATTATATGTAGGAACATTTGGTGATACTCAAATGAGTGTAATAGAGCATGCTGATAGAGGCGAAAGAGCGTTAGTACCTGTTCCTGTTTCTTCTGTTTTTCCTAGCAGAATTTATTTAGAAAATAATAGAGGAAATAATAAAACAACAGAATTATCTGCTGGAGAAGAAAATATTAATTCACCTTCATCAAAGATTTCTTTTAACGATATTAATGAAAAGAAAGAGTTATTACAAAAACTAAAAAGTATAGAAAATCGAATTTCAGAAATTGAAAATAAAACAAAACCAGAAAATGACAAATCGTTGCAAGGCGAATATGATGAAGAATTAGAGACAGGCGAAGACACAAAAGATTTAAATAGTCTTTATGGTGAAAGAGGAAGAATTTTAAAACAATTAGGGTTAGATGAATCTACAGTTATTAATGAAAAAGATGATATAGATGTGATAAGAGGGCAAAACAGGAGACCTTATTAATAATAAGAAAGGATAATATAAATGAAAAGAAATATTGTAATCGGAAATGCTTGGCCATATGCCAATAGCTCATTACACTTAGGACATATTGCAGGATTAATTTCAGGAGATATTTTAGCCAGATATTATAGATTAAACGGAGATAATGTAATGTTTGTATCAGGTTCCGACTGCCATGGTACACCAATTACGGAAAGAGCTAGAAAAGAAGGAAGAACTCCAGATGAAATAGCAACACAATATGATACAGAATTTAGAAACCTATTTAAGAGACTAAACTTCTCATATGATTTATATTCTGCAACAAAAACTGAATACCATAAAGAAAAAGTTAAAATGTTATTTAAGAAATTATATGATAATGGATATATTTACGAAAAAATAGAGCCACAATGCTTTTGTGAAAAATGTAATAAATTTTTAGCAGACAGAGAAGTTTATTTAAAATGTCCAGAATGTGGAGAAGAAACAAAAGGAGATCAATGTGATAATTGCCTTCACGTTCCTACTCAAGAAGAATTGGTAGGAAGCAGATGTATCGTTTGTGGAAATACAACAATACAAAAAAATAATAAAATATTGTATCTTAAACTACCTGAATTTCAAGAAAAAATTGAAGAACATACCAAAAAAGTTGAACATGAATGGAGAATAAATGCAAGAAATGAAACTCATAAATATTTAAATCAAGGATTAAAAGAAAGAGCAGTAACTAGAGATATTACATGGGGAGTAGAAATTCCAGTAGAAGGATATGAAGACAAAAGAATGTATGTATGGATAGATGCTGTACTTGGATACTTAACAGATACAATGAAAGTATGTGAAGAAAGAGGACTTAATTACGAAGATTTCTGGAAAGAAGGAAGAAATAATAAAATATATATGTGCCATGGAAAAGACAATATAGTATTCCATAGTATTATTCTAAATGCACTATTACTAGGGCAAGAAGATAACTTCCACTTAGTTGATACAATAGTTTCAACTGAATATTTAAATTATAATGATCAAAAATTTTCAAAAAGCAAAAAGATTGGAATTACTGCCTTAGAAGCATTAGATATTTATCCATTAGATTCTTTAAGATATCATTTAGTAAGCAATGGACCAGAAAAAAAAGATACAAACTTTACACCAGAAGATTTTATTGCAACACATAATGGCGAATTATTAAATAAATTTGGAAATTTAGTAAATAGAACTTTAAAATTTAAAGGAATCGAAAAAATCAAACATGGAGTTCTAGATGAAGAAATTAAAAAAACTATTCTAAATATATACAATGAAGTAGGAAACTTAATTGAAAAACTTGAATTTAGAGAAGCTACTTCAAAAATCATGAATTTAGTAGAACAAACTAATAAGTATTATGATACACAAGAACCATGGAAACAGGTAAAAGAAAATGAAGAAAAATTTAATAATACAATTTATACATGTTCTACAGTAATTGCAAATTTAAGTAATTTATTTTCACCAATAATGCCAGGCACAACAGAAAAGATTAGAAATTATCTAGATATTGAAAACACTAAATGGGAACCAATCTTTTTAGAAAAAGAAATAGATTTAAAAAATAAAAATATTGAACCACTATTTGAAAGAATAAAGTAAAGGGAGTATCTAGTATGGGAAAATTATTTGTAATCGATGGAACTGATGGAAGTGGAAAACAAACACAATTACAATTATTAAAAGAAAGTTTTGACAAAGAAAATATAAATTATAAGTCGATTTCATTTCCAAATTATGATAGCAGATCATCATCTTTAGTTGAAATGTATTTATCAGGAGAATTTGGAGAAAATGCAAAAGATGTTAGTCCATATGTTGCATCAACATTTTATGCTGCAGATAGATATGCAACATTTAAAACTCAATTAGAAAAGTATTATAATGAAGGTGGAATTATACTGGCAGATAGATATACTACAGCTAGTATGATTCACCAAACAGGGAAAATTAAAGACAAAGAAGAAAGAAGAAAATTTTTAGATTGGCTTATGGATCTCGAATTTAATATTTATAAAATTCCAAAACCAGATAAAGTATTTTTCTTAAATATGCCACCTGAAAAAAGCTTAGAACTTATAAAAAATAGAGAAAATAAATTTAGTCATACAATGAATAAAGATATACATGAAAAAGATGTAAATCACATGATTGATAGCTATAATGCTGCATGCGAATTGCCAAAAATTTATGGATGGACAGAAATTAAATGTGTAAAAGATAATAAAATTAGAACAATTGAAGATATACATGAAGAAATTTTTTCAATTGTAAAAGAAGAACTAAAAAGGTTAGAAATAAAATGATGAAAATTGGTTTTTTTGGAGGTTCGTTTAATCCACCAACTATTGCTCATTTAAATTTAGCAAAACAGGCATTGAAAGAATATAATTTAGACATATTTTATTTTGTTCCTGTAAATGACTATTATCAAAAGAAAGATTTAATAGATTTTGATAAAAGATGCCAAATGCTAGATTTGATCGTAAAAGATGAGCCGAATCTTAGAGTATCAAGAATAGAAAGTAAAAAAAGTTCTAAATATTCGGCATATGAAATATTAAATTTAATAGCTGAAAACAATAAAGATAAACAAGTATACTTTATAATGGGTGAAGATAATTATATTAAAATGCCTTCATGGAATCATTATGATGATTTAAAACAATATAAATACATAGTTTTTCAAAGAGATAATACAAGTCAGAATCATATAAATGATAAAAATGTATTTTATATGAAAAATAATGAAAACTTAAAAATTAGTTCAACATTGATTAGAAATAATTTAAAAGAAAATATGTCAATTGACAAATATGTAACAAAGGAAATAAAAGAATATATTAAAAATAATAAACTATATCTTTAGGGAAGAGTTATGAGAGATAATATTACAAAATTTATTAAAGGTATGATTATTGGTATCGCTGCTTTAACAGCAGGAGCTGGCACATTTGCAATTGTGCTTGGTATATATGATAGATGTATGGAAATAATAGCAAATCCTTTTAGAAATTTCAAGGAAAATCTGAAGTATATTTGGCCAATATTAATTGGTATATTAATTAGTGCTGCATGTTGCGCGAAATTAATAAGCTTTTTACTAAATAATTATGAGGCATATACAAGGAGCGCATTTTTAGGAATCATAATTGGAGGTATACCAACATTATTTAAAGTTGCAAATAAAGAAGGATTTAAAAAAACATACTTAATAAGTATTTTAGTAGCATTTATAATAACAGTTGTTTTAACTTTTTGGGCTAATAATACGAAAGCAGGATCAATAACACACTATCTAAGTCCTATAGAATTAATTATTTATGGAGCAATTTACGCATGGGGAGCTGTAATGCCTGGAATGACAACTATACATATTTTAATTTATATGGGAGTTTGGGCGCCTATTTTAACTGGTTTTACATCTTTAAATTTTGGAGTAATCATACCATTTGGAATAGGTTATATTGCACTGGCTTTAACAACTGCTAGTATGATAACATATCTATTTAAAAAATTTTATGGAATCACATATTACGCAATTATTGGATTTTCAATTACTTCACTAGTAATGTTTATACCAAAATACGCAAGTGTTGTAGAAGGAATAATAGGCATCATTATTGTAGCGATATTTTTACTTGCAACAATTGGAATTACAAGATTAGATAAAAAAGTAGAGGAGACAAAAGAAATAAATGAGAGGGAAAATTGTTAATAGTATAGTAGGAGCAATGAACCTATTATTTGGAATACTAGTATTATTATTTAATTTTTATATGCCAAGCATATCTAGGGCAACACGGAGAAGAACTGGTTGTTATAAGAGATAACAATAGATTAATACTATTTTTAACTATAGCAGTCGCTTTTATTAATTTGATAGCATTAATATTTAACCGAAAAGATAAGATACTATTATTTTCATATACTATAGCTATTTTATCGTCATGTTTCTACTATTTTGATTTTCCATATATAAGTATAATATATATACTGGCTTCATTTATTATAATGATTCAAGTCTTAAGGGACAATATACATGAAAATCTTGTTAAACATAAAAAGTATTATTTATTGCAATTGTTGGAGTAGTAATAATTGCAATAGGACTAGTTGGAATTAATATTGTAACATATAAAGATAAAGTCGAAGAGATTGTAAGCAAAGAAAATAAAGGTTATATCCAATATGAAACTGATTATTTTAAGAATATTTCTGTTTTAGGAGAAGATTCAGAGTTTTATTTAAATGTAAAAAGAAATAACAAATGGGGATATATCGATAAAAATGGAAATATAAAAATAGATTTTGAATATGATTATGCATCTCCATTTATAACAATTAATGAATTTGACAAAAATTTTGATATTGCTCTTGTTTGTAAAGAAGATGTATCATATATAATTTTAAAAAACAAAAGAACGGTTATGTCTTTTAAAAACGAAATCTCCATAGATGATTACCAAGGACAACTAGATAAATTACAATTATTATATAATGAAACCTTTAAACAAGAAGGGACTATAGGCGAGCAATTTTCTAAAGTTCCTACAAGTAATATAAATTATATACCATCATATGAAAAATCACCATATAGATATCCTTTTAATGATGAATACGATATTTATATTACAGTTTCGCAAACTGGCGGAATAAATAGATATGAATTTATGAAAAAAGGAAATTCAAATATCAAAGTAAGTATTGATTGTGATAATTTAAAATTTGATGGATCACACCTTTACATATATAGTAATGGGAACTTACCATTTTATAAAGTTTCTGAAAAGATGCAAGGATGGTATGATAAAGAAACAAGAAGAATTGAAATACCAGGGAATATTCAAATTTTAGAATTCTATGATAATAATATATTGGTAAAAAATTTCGATGATAATACAGTATATTTTTTAAACACAGATTATGAAAGGATTTCAGACATATATCGTGATATTTTTGTTTTGGATGATGCTTATATAGTTAAAAATTTGAATAATAAATATATTGTTATAAACAAAAACTTTGAAAAAATATTAGACATAGAATATGATTATATTAATCCGATACTATTAGACGAAGGACTATTGATATGTGCAAACTTGCCAGCAAGAGTTAATTTTAATAGCTTTGGATTTCCGAGTAACTTAGAATATGATATAGTAGATTTAACAGGAAAAAAAATCACTTTAAAAAATACGGATGGAAGTGAAATTGAAAATCCAGGTTATTCAGGAATTTACAGTTTATATAACAAAAAAACAGTATCAAGCTATGATTTATATATAAATAATTTAACAGATATATTTTATGAATTTATAGGGGAAGAGTTTTATAAAAAATAAAAGGGGGAAATTCTTTGAAAAAAACAATTATTTCATTATTTATTTTGATTATAGTTGTAATTGGAATAGTAGCAATTTTTGGATATAATAATAAAACACGAAAAGAAGATGGAAAACTATATATAACAACAAGTATTTATCCAGTTTATGATTTTACCAAAGAGGTTGCTGGAGATAAAGCAACAGTTGTAATGTTACTACCACCTGGAGTCGAAATACATGATTATGATCCATCAACACAAGATATTGCAAGTATTCAAGACTCAGATGTGTTTTTTTATACAAGTAATCAGCTAGAACCATGGGTAGAAACAATTACTACCGGTATTGATGATAATAGCAATATAAATAGTGTAGCAGACAATATTGAGTTAATAGAAAATGAAGAATTTGAAGAAGAATATTTGAAAAATACAGAAGAACACGAGGAGCATGAGGAACATGAAAAATATGACACTCATATTTGGCTTGATCCAACAAAATCAATTTTAATGGTAAGAAATATCCAAGAACACCTATCAAAGATAGATCCTAATAATAGTGAATATTATAAAGAAAATGCGGAAAAGTATATTTTAAAACTTCAAGAATTAGATGAGTCTATCATGAATACTGTAAACAATTCAAAGAGAAATAAAATTGCATTTGGAGGACCTTTTGCTTATGCATATTTTATCAAAAGATATAATTTAAATTTTGTGACAGCTTATGATTCTTGCGGAGAAGGTAATGAACCAAGTGTAAAAAAACTATATAGTGTAATAGAAGAAGTCAAAAAAGATAATTTACCAGTTATTTTCTATAAGGAACTATCTTCATCAAATTATGCCAAACGAATATCAGAAGAAACAGGAGCTAAATGTTTAGAATTTCATAGTCTACATACAGTTACTAAAAATCAATTAAATTCTAATGAAAATTATTTATCAATTATGTATAGGAATTTAGAAAATCTTAAGGAAGCATTAAATTAGAGGTGGAAAATTTTGAGTATTATTAATGTAAAAAATATATAAATAAAATATAATGAGCATATAGCAATAAAGAATATAAATCTTACAATTAATGAAGATGAATATATTTGTCTAGTCGGGAAAAATGGATCTGGTAAAAGTACACTAATAAAGGCGATTGCTGGATTAAATAAGAAATATTCTGGAGATATTGAATATAGATTACCAAGATCTGAAATATCTTATTTAGCACAAAATAACATGACAGATATAGAATTTCCAGCAACTGCCAAAGAAATAATAATGACAGGAACTCAAAAACATGGAATTAAGCCATTTTATAGTAAAAATGATGAAGAAGAATTTGAAAAAATAATAAAAAAACTAAAAATTGAAGACTTAATTTATAAAAAAATAGGTGATTTATCAGGAGGTCAAAGACAACGTGTATTACTTGCTAGAACATTAATAGGTAAACCAAAATTATTGATTTTAGACGAACCTTGCAGTGGATTAGATGCATTTTCTATAAAATTATTTTATAAAATATTAGATGATTTATATGAAAATGATAAGATTTCTATAATAATGGCAACACATGATATAGATGAATTGACAAACAAAAATATTAGAGTAATAGCATTAGATCAAGAAATAGTGTTTGACGGTAAAATAGGAGATTATACAAATGAAAAATAAATATATTTTAGAAATAGTAGCATTTATAACCGGTGGAATAGGCATGATAGTTGAATTAGTTGCCTCGAGGATATTATCTCCATATTTAGGTAATTCTAATTTAATTTGGACATGTATAATTGGAATGATGCTTGCATTTATGAGTTTAGGATATTATATTGGAGGAAAGATTTCAGATAAACATCCTAAATTAAATCTACTATCTTTATTTTTATTAGATGCTGGAATTTTTATATGTTTAATTCCATTAATAGAAATATATGTAATAAAACCTCTTTCAAATACAAGCTTAAGTTTACCTTTAATTGCAATAATAACATCTACAATTACATTTGGAATTCCTAGTATGTTACTTGCTATGGCTTCACCTTTTGCTGTTAAATTAGAAGGAGATGAGCTAGGAAATATAGGAAAAACTTCAGGGAGAATTTCAGCTTGTTCCACAGTAGGAAGTATTGTAGGAACATTTTTGGCAGGATTTCTATTAATACCAAAATTAGGAGTTAAAAATGTTATTTTGATGATTGTGATTATTTTATGTATATTATCTTTTTTGTTAAGAGAAGATAAAGACATAAAATATATTATAAAAGCAATAATAATGTTAGTTTTATTAGTTTTTTTATATTTCATTGGAAAACAATTATTTTTCAAAAAAAATTCTGATATATTATTAGATACAGATTCACAATATAGTAGAATTTGGGTAAAAAAAATACATGATTCAGGTGGCAATGAATTTAATACTTTACAAGTTGACTTAGGCCTAGAATCAATAGATTCAAAGGATAATGAGCTATCAAGTACATATCTTAAATATTATGATTTATTTGAGATTTATAAACCTGATACTAATAATGTATTAATGATTGGTGGAGCAGCATATACATATCCAACTTATTATTTAAATAAATATCCAGATAAAAAAATTGATGTTGTAGAAATAGACCCTAAGATGACTGAAATAGCAAAACAATTTTTCAATTTAGATACAAATAATTCAAATTTAAAAATATACCACGAAGATGGAAGAAGATACTTAAACACTAATACCAAAAAATATGACTGTATTTTAATAGATGCATTTAAGGGGCTAAACGCACCATTTCAATTAACTACATATGAAGCAATGCAACAAGTAAAAAGAAGCCTTTCTGATGATGGAATAGTAATAACAAATATTGTAGGATCTTTAACAGGAACAAACTCTAAAATGATAAAATATGAGTATGCGACATACAAAGCAGTGTTTGATGATGTTAAGATTTTTCAAATACAAAAAGATTATTTTAATGATGATGAAATACAAAATATAATATTAATTGGCTCTAATAAAAAACTTGAACCTGATGAGAATAATACAGAAAAATATAAAAATTATCTTGATAAAGAATTAACTCAATTTCAATGTGTAGAAAAAATTGCAACAGATGATTTATGTCCAATAGGTATATAAAATAAAAAAAATTTTAAAATATGTATTGATATTTTAGAATCTATTTAATATAATGACAATATAATTTAAAGAAAATTTATTAAATAATTTCTGAAAGGGGAAAATACGATGGAAAAAGTTAAAGGATTTTTTGCAAATTGTGGAGCATGGGTTAAATCTCATTTAGTAGCTTCAATTGTTTGCATTGTAGCAGTAGTTTTAGTAATAATACTAGCTGTAGCTTTAGGAGGAGGATCTTCAAAAAGAGCTATCAAAAAGCATTTAAATGCTATAAATTCTTGCAGCGGAACAAAAGTTGCAAAATCAATGGATTTAGAAGCTGCTATTGCATATGCTGAGTTAGATAAATCAGATGAAGAAGATATTAAAAATTTCAAAGATGCTGTTAAAGATGTAGAGGAAGATGATGTAAAAGACTACAGAGATCAAATTAAAGATAGCTTTAAAGATGGTGAAAAAGGAGTTTATACTTACAAAGTAAAGAAAATCATTTCTACTACTAAAGCAAAGAAAAATAGTAACTTAGTTAAAGTTAGAGCTTTAGTTGAAGTTACATATAATCCAAAGAAAGATAAAGATAGAGATGAAGACGAAGATGAAGATTCAATGTGGAAAAAAGAAAAAACTACTAAGGTTACACAAACAGGAACAGCTACATTCATTCTTTACAAAGGAAAAGTTATTTCTAGCCCTTATGTAAGTAGCACAAGTTCATCATATTCATCATATTATGATTATTTATATTAATAAAAAGTTTAGCGACCAGAAATGGTCGCTATTATTTTTTTATAAAATTGGATTAAAACAATTCATTTGGTTTAATCCAATTTTATTAGACCTCCACATATTGCTAGAATTTTAGAATTATGATAAAATATACAAAGTATATAAAAATAAGAGGTCAAAATGGAGCAAATAATTAATTTATTAAACTATTCTTTTATACAAAGAGCATTGATTTGTGGAATTGCAATTTCTATTTGTGCAGCACTAATTGGTGTAATACTTGTATTAAAAAATTATTCAATGATAGGTCATGGACTGGGTGAGGTAGGATTTGCAGCTTTAACATTAGCTGTAGCATTAGACCTTCCACCAATGTATATTTCATTACCAATTGTTTTAATAGCAGCAATAATAATAATGTTAATAAGCCAGAAAAAAGGCGAAAGTGGAGATATACTAATTGCATTAGTTTCTACAGGAGCATTAGCATCTGGAATAATAATTACATCAATCTCTACAGGGTTTAATATAGATGTTTCAAATTACATGTTTGGAAGTATATTATCAATGTCAAAAGCTGATGTGATAATTAGTATAATTCTTTCAATAGCAGTCTTTGCTATATATATGATTTATTATAACAGACTTTTTATGATAACATATGATGAAAAATTTGCAAGATCAAGAGGAATCAATGTCACATTTTATCAGTTTTTAATATCATTTTTAACTGCATTAATTGTAGTTATAGGAATGAGAATGATGGGAACACTTTTAATCTCAAGTCTAATTGTATTTCCAAGCATTATAGCGAAAGGATTAACATCTAGTTTTAAGCAATTAATTATTACATCTGGAATTATTTCAGTGATTTGCTTTATACTAGGAATACTTGTAAGTTTTTATTTAAGCTTTCCAACAGGTGCAAGTATTGTTTTTGTGTATATTATATTATTGGGTATTACAAAAATAATAAATAAAATTATATTAAAATAATTTTTATTTTTAAGTTTATTTTAATATTTAAATAGTATTATATATACATAAAGACTAAGAAATATATAGTCTTGAAAATTTTTTTCTTCCCCAAGCCATCCAAGAAAAATGGATGGCATTTATTTTTATAATTGCAAAAATTAATGATTTGGTATATAGTAAATATATATTTATTAAAGCGAAAGGATAGTTTTAATATGGATGAAAATAAGGTAGTCACCAAAAAAGATTTGAAATTAAAAGCACAAGAAATGAAATTAGAAGAAAAACAACGTAAAATGGAAGAGAAAGTAGCAATTCGAGAGGAAAAAGAAAGAATAAAAAATTCATTTAGCCGAAAATTTAGAAATTTTATATTAGGAATAGTTTTTGTAATTATATTACTTTTAGTAGGGTTTATTTATTCTCAAAAGTTTTTAACTCAAAAAGAAAAACAATTATATGATGAAAAAATGAACCAAATTTATAAAACAGCAGTTATTTCAATCAAAAATAAAGATTATAAAAACGCTATTGATTTATTAGAAACAATAGATGAAAATTATTCAAAATATTCAGAAGTCAAAAATAAACAAAAAGAAGTATATCAATTATACCTAAATGAATATTTAACAGAATCTGATAGCTATTTAAAAGATAAAAAATTTGACAAAGCTTTAAAAGTATTAAATGAAATAGAAGAAGACTATAAAGATGAACAAATTGTATTAGATAAAAAATCAGAGATATTTATTGAAAAAATTAAATCAGAAGTCGAAAAATTAGAAGAAAGCCAAGATACATTAAAAATATTAGAATACATTTCTGAAATTGATTCTAATGGCTTTGAAGATGTGGATGACCAAATTGAAAAGATAGAAAATAAATATAAAGATAGTTTTATCCTAGAAGCTAGAGAATTAATAAAAAAAGATTTAAGTAAAGCTGAAACACAAATAAATAAAGCTTCAAAATTATTACCAAAGGATAAAGATATTCAAAAACTTGTTGACGAATTAGAAGAAGCTAAGAAATTGAAAAAAGAAGCCGAAGAAAAGGAAGCTAAAGAAAAGGAAACTGAAGAAAAGGAGACAAAAGAGAAAGAAAAATCTGATGAAAAAAGTAGTAAATCAAAGCAATTAAATAAAGAAGAAACTAGTAAAAATGCTATAAATACAGGAAATAAAACATCAATACTATAAGAAAAAAGGGCTTAATTATTTATTAATTAAGCCCTTTTTTAAGCAATTTTTAAGTTAATAAATATATAATCATTCAAAAATATGATATAATTACAAAACTAAAAGGAGGATTAAGATGAAAGCCTTAATTGTCGAAGATGATAAAATTCTTTCAGATACCATAAAACAGTGTATTGAAAAAAAATATAATACAGAACAAGCGCTAGACGGTTATGAAGGATATATGTATGCAAAAGAAAATATATATGATGTAATTATACTAGATTTAATGATGCCAGAAATGAATGGGAATGAAGTACTTGCAAAATTAAGAAATGAAGGAATACTAACTCCAGTACTTATATTAACAGCTAAAGACTCTGTTTCAGACAAGGTTAAAAGTCTAAATCTAGGAGCAGACGATTATTTAGTAAAACCATTTGAAAGAGAAGAATTACTCGCAAGACTTGATGCACTAGTTAGAAGAAATAATTCATTTTTTAAAAATAATATATTAGATTTTAAAGATTTAAAATTAAATCTTAAAAATCGTAAGGCATACATAAATAAAAAAGAAGTAAATCTACAAGGAAAACAATTTGATTTACTTGAATATCTTATTCAATCCAAAGATACAATAATTACAAAGGAACAAATTTTTGACAAAATATGGGGATTTGATTCAGATACCTCCACAAATGTTATTGAAGTTTATGCAAGTAGTCTAAGAAAAGAATTAAAAAAATACGGTTATGATAAATACATTAAAACACTTAGAGGTGTAGGATATATATTAAGTGAATAAAAATAAATAAAGAAAGAATAAAAATGAAAAGTCAAAAAAAATTAAAAACATTAATTAAAAATCTATTGTTCTATTTTATACTTTTATCGACTATAATTATCGGATTTAGCGCTTTTGTATTTAGACAATTTGATAAATCTTTGTATAATTCAGTTGATAGAGAAATAATACAATATCAAAAACAATTAAAAGAAATTTCGAGATTTGTTATTAAAGAAAATCAATCAGAAGAAAATACTGATTTTTCAGAAGAAGAAGTTACTAATCAAATAAAAACCAATGTGGAAAAACTAGGAAATCCGAGGATAATAACAATTCTAAGAAACAATAATGGACAAGTAGTTTCTTCATCTTTAAGCGCAAAATATTTTGCAGATTATATAGGAAAAAACGAAATTAATAATTCTGAACTAGGAAAGATATATGAGATAATTGTAAATTCAAAATACTATTATAGAGCTACAACTTGTAAGCTTACAGCACCAAATGGCGATTCATATTATGTAGATATATTAATTAATACAAATTCAGAAAAAGAAATGTTAGATAGATTTGCAGATAAACTAATAATTGCAACATCTACAGTAATAGTTTTATCAATTTTTATAAGTTGGTATCTTGCACAAAAAGCCATTATGCCATTAATAAAATCATACGAAAAGCAGGCTGAATTCGTACAAAATGCCTCACATGAACTTAGAACTCCACTTTCTATTATACAAGCAAAGCAAGAATTATTACTTCAATCTCCACAAAGTAAAATAATTGATAAATCTGAAGATATAGTTTTAGCTTTAAATGAAACAAGACGTTTAACAAAAATGACAAAAGAATTGATGGATCTTGCTAGATCTGATACAAGTAAAATAAAACTTAATAAAGAAAAAGTAAACATTGAACAATTAACTAAAGAAATAATAATACCATACAAAGAAATGGCAGAATTGCAGAATAAAAAAATGTCATTAGAAATTAATTGTAATAAAGACATTATAGTTGACAAAAATAAAATCAAACAATTAATAGTAATTATATTAGACAATGCGCTTAAATATACAGAAGAAAATGATAGTATAGGTGTTATTATAAATAACCATGAAGATAAACTATACATTACAGTCAATGATACAGGGATTGGTATAAGTGATGAAGGATTAAAACACATATTTGAAAGATTTTATCGAGAGGATAAAGCTCGTTCTAGAGAAAAAGGAGGAACAGGCTTAGGACTATCTATTGCATATTCAATTGTAAAAAGTCATGGAGGAACAATAAAATTACTACATAATAAACCAAAAGGAACACAAGTTTTAATAAAAATATAATATTATAAATTACTTAATTTGTTGACTTTTTAAATTGTTATAAATATAATTATATAGGTAATTTTTAAAGTATATAGGAGTAAATAATTTTAATTATTTTTCTTTTATTCATAAATATTTACTTTAAGGGGAGGAATTCAGAAAAATGTCAAACCAGATTATAAGAAAAGACAATTCTGAAAACGAAGAAGAAAAGAAATCAAAAGAAAAAAATAACCAACTTCTCATAAAAGATACTAATACACAAGTTGCTGACACTCAGACATTTAAAACAATCAAGATAAATCCAATTAAAATATCATCAATAATTGCAGCAATTATATGTATCATTTTTGTTGTATCAGTAGTAGCATTTTCAATATCAAACAATAGTGATACTAAGATAAAAAAAGGAGTATCTATTGAAGGAGTTGATGTATCTGGTTTATCAAAAGAAGAGGCAAAAATTAAAGTTCAAAAAGATTTTTTAAATAAATTAGATGATACAATTTATTTTCAATATGGTGAGAATATTTATTCTCTCGGATTAGAACAAATAAACGTACATTTTAAACTAGATGATGCAATTGATAAAGCGTATAATGTTGGAAGATTAGGCTCAATATTTGACAAAGATATAGAAGTAATCAGAACAAAGAAAAAAAAGGTTAATTTCACAATAGATGTCGAATATGATGAAATTGCTTTAGATGCATGTATTATTGATATATCAGCTAAATTACCTGAACAAGTTGAACAACCAAGTTATTACATAGAAGATGGAAATCTAATTATTACTTCAGGAAAAATTGGAAAAGCTGCTGAAAATGAAGCTACAAAAGCTATTATTTCAGAAGCTTTGAATAATAAAAACTACAATGGAGTTTATTATGACATTCCAACATATGACAAATATCCAGATGAAATAAATGTAGATAAGATTCATGATGAAATTTATAAGGAAGTAAAAAATGCATATTATACAGTTGAACCTAGGATGGTTTATCCAGAAGAAGTTGGAGTCGATTTTGCTGAAAGTGTAGAAACAATTAAAGAACAAATTGCATCAGAAAAGAAATCAGAATATTATGTTGAGTTAAAATATACACCTGCTGAAATAACAGTAAATGATATTGGAGTTGAAGCATTTCCAGATCAACTTGCCACATTCTCAACTGCATATGTAAATAACCAAAATAGAACTACAAACTTAATTCTTGCATCAAACAAAATAAACGGAACAGTTATAATGCCAGGAGAAACATTTTCATATAATACTGTTGTAGGAGAAAGAACAATAGCTGCAGGATATAGAAATGCTGCAATTTACGAAAATGGGCAAGTAGTAGATGGTTTAGGTGGAGGAATATGCCAAGTTTCATCTACATTATATAATTCAGTTTTATATGCAAACTTAGATGTAGTAGAAAGGTCAAATCATATGTTTTTGACAACATATGTAGGAGGTGGAAGAGATGCTACAGTTGCATATGGGTCATTAGATTTTAAATTTAAAAACAATAGAGACTATCCAGTAAAAATAGTTTCAAGTGTTGGTGGAGGATATTGTACAGTTTCACTATATGGTTTAAAAAAAGATGATGATTATACTGTTGAGGTTGTTACTAAAAAAACTGGATCAAGAACTTATCAAACATACAAAAACCTATATCAATATGGTCAATTTATAGGATCTGTATTAGTTTCAACTGACACATATAGTACACATGGCTAAAACTAAAATTTGAAATATGAGAATAGGAAGATTTTATGAGAATTAGAAGAAGACCATGGGCTAAACAAGAACTTAGCCAGGCTAAGTTTTATATAGATGACCCAAGCCTTTACAAAGGAAAATGGAAAGAACAATTTAAAAATAATAATTTACCAATTCACTTAGAAATAGGATGTGGAAAAGGTAGTTTTATATCAAAACTTGCAAGTAAACATCAAGAAATTAATTATATTGCTGCAGATATGATAGAAGCTATGCTTGGACTTTCAAAAAGAAATATTGAAACAGAGTATTCTAATAGTAATTTAAAAGAAGACAATATATTTTTGATTAGATTAAATGCAGAAAGAATACTTGATTCATTTTCAAGTGATGACATAATAGATAGAATATACATCAATTTTTGCAATCCATGGCCAAGAGGGAAACATAAAAAAAGGAGATTGACACATACGAGGCAACTTGAAAATTACAAAGTTTTTTTAAATAAAGAAAACGGAGAAATATTTTTTAAAACAGATGATGATGATTTATTTAATGAAAGTATTGAATATCTTGAACAATCAGGATTCAAGATTTTAAATAAAACTTATGATCTTCATAAATGTATGATTTTTGAAGATATTAGAACAGAACATGAAGAAATGTTCTCTAAACAAGGGATAAAAATTAAAGCTTTAATAGCTAAAATTTAAGGAGGTAAATAAATTGATAGAACTAAACAATGTTACAAAAAAATACAATAATTTCGTAGCAGTAGATAATATTAGCTTTAAAATTGATGATGGTGAAATTGTTGGATTTTTAGGACCTAACGGTGCAGGAAAATCAACTACAATGAACATGATTACAAGTTTTATCGAGCCTACAGAGGGTACTATT